>JAUSTR010000003.1 GCA_030812955.1 Bacillus alveayuensis | reverse complement strand
TAAGAAATAATGTTAGGAATTTTGTCGAAAAATATTTTTTTGACACCCCTGAAACGGCTACAACCGTTGATATATCAACATTTATAGAGGGAGGAATGCGATGAAATTAGAAAAGCATCATTACAAAGCCATACTTGAGTCGTTAGAAGACCCGGTGATTGTTGTGTTGAAGGATAGTACGATCGTGTATATAAATGAAGCCTATTCGCGCCAGTTCAATGTTCCTTCTGAAAAAATTATAGGCCGTAAGTTAAAGGAAATTGAGGAAAATGCAAGAATTTTGAAAGTATTAGAGACCGGTGAGGCTTTAATTAACGATTGCAGCTATGTTCATTCATTAAAAAGAGATGTCTACGCCAACATTACACCTTTAAAAGATAATGGAAAATTAATAGGGGCAGTTACTATTATGAAAAATTTAAATGAAATAACGAAGCTGCAAAACGAGCTGGAACGTTATAAGCGGTATTCGATGCAACTTGAAGGGCAATTAAATCAAGATCATTTCTCGTTGCTTGAAAGCCAGGTGCCACAAATGATTAGTGCTGTCAACATTGCACGAAAAGTTGCGGGAACAGATGTAACGGTTATATTGTATGGAGAGAGTGGCGTAGGAAAGGAAGTATTTGCAAAAGCCATTCATGAAGCAAGCACCCGCAAAGATAAACCGTTTATCCCCATCAATATGGCATCTATTCCAGATAATTTATTGGAAAGTGAATTATTTGGCTATGAGGAAGGGTCGTTTACTGGTTCTAGAAAAGGAGGAAAGAAAGGGCTTTTAGAATTAGCCAATGGAGGTACTTTATTTCTCGATGAGGTTGGCGAAATGTCCATGAAAGTACAGGCAAAGCTTCTCCGTGTTATTCAAGAACGAGTTTTTCATAGGGTTGGCGGAACAAAGCCATATTCACTTGACGTTCGCATTATTTGTGCAACGAACCGAAATTTGAAAGAACTGATTAAGAAAGGAGCATTCAGAGAAGATTTATATTATCGCTTAAATGTTGTTCCAATCCATATTCCACCCCTTAGAGAGAGAAAACAAGATATTCCATATATTATTAGTAATCTATTAAATAACTTGATCCTGAAATACAAAAAGCCTGTCACGATGCCTGATGAAATTTATGACATATTGCGTAATTATGATTGGCCAGGGAATATTCGCGAATTAAGTAATGTGCTTGAACGAATGCTAGCCGTTTGCAATCGACCGAAATTTGAAAAGTCTGATATTCCAGAATATATTCAACATGTGTCTGATTCTTGGACTGCAAATGTCTATACAAAATCTTCTAAAAAGGATCACACGAGCTTAAATGATGTTCTTGAACAAATCGAAAAGACAAAACTTCTTGAAGTGATGGCAAACAGTCGAAACAGGACAGAAGCGATTAAGAAATTAGGAATAAGCAGAAAAACCTTTTATGCAAAATTAAAAAAATATGGAATTAAATAAAATATTTCGAATGTACACAAAGTGTTTCAGAAAGAAACGCTTTTTTGTTTCAAAAAGAAACAACTATTCTTGTTTCCTTCGTTTTTATATCCAATTTTTTGATGATATGTGGTAAAGAAAAGCTGGCACAGTTTTTGCATAATATACAATTGAGAAGATGTTTAATGGAAATCTAGTATTTAAGAATCGTTTTCATTTAAAAATATTTGCATGCATGAGCAAACTTATATTGGTAAGGTGATGGAAATGAAAGTAAATATTAAACGGATTGAACCGAAAGCAAAAATAACGGTTCAAGAGAGTGCTGGGCTTGCAATCGTCACGTTATTTCGTCCACATTTAAAAAATGCTCTAAGTTCAAAGATGTGGCAAGAGCTAACTGAAATAGGTGAACATATTTGTGATAATCCAAAAAATAAAGTGCTAGTGCTCCGTGGTTCCGGCAATCAATTTACAGCTGGTTCAGACATTAAAGAATTCCATCAAATGACGGTTGAAGAAGCAGAACAAGCTTTTGTATATATGGAAAAAGCGATTTCTACGTTTGAAAAGCTTCCGATTCCGACAGTAGGTGTCATAAATGGACCAGCAATGGGAGCAGGACTTGAGCTCGCGCTAAGTTGTGACATCCGTATTGGCTCTGAACAAGCTAAAATGGGGATTCCTGTTGGACGGCTAGGAATTAAACTAAATAATAAATTTGTCAAACGATTAGTAGATTTGATTGGTCCTAGTCGAACGAAGGATTTAGTATATACAGGTCGAATCTTTGATGCAAAAGAGGCATATCAGCTTGGCATGTTGAATTATTTAGTAGAAGAAAAGCAGCTTGACCGTTTTGCAATTGAAAAGGCAAGAACGATTGCTGAACAATCACCTGCCTCATTGCTTGCCGTTAAGCAGTCTGTGGCAAACTGTATCAACAGTATCGAGGAGCTTTGGAAAACAGATACCAACTTTGTAGATCTGCGAGATTTTCCTGAAGGCATCGCTGCTTTTGTTGAAAAGAGAAAACCAGATTTTAAGAGAAGAACAAATTAGTAAAAGAAAAGGGGAGTTATGGAAGTGCTTTATATCAATGGGGAATGGCAGGAATCGAAAACAGGGGAAACGTTTGTTTCTTTTAATCCAGCAACTGGCGAAAAAATTGGTGAAGTTGCAGATGGAACGAAGGAAGATGCAAAACGCGCAATTGATGCGGCATATGAAGCATTTACACATTGGTCTTCTTTAACCGCTTACGAACGGTCGAGTTATTTATATAAAGCATATGAGTTGATGATGGAGCGGAAGGAGGAGCTTGCGAAGCTCATGACTATTGAGCAAGGAAAGCCGTTGAAAGCATCGCTCAACGAGGTGCAATACGGCGCAGATTTCTTGCTTTGGTATGCAGAGGAAGCAAAACGATTATACGGTCAAACGATTCCTTCCGCACGAAAGGACCAGCGCTTTATAGTCATCCAGCAGCCTGTCGGAGTAGTAGCAGCGATAACACCTTGGAACTATCCAATTTCGATGATTACGAGAAAAATAGCACCTGCCATTGCAGCAGGATGTACAGTAGTGCTGAAGCCTGCTGAACAAACACCATTATGTGCAATCGAAGTATTTAAGGCATTTATTGATGCAGGAATTCCAAAAGGGGTCATAAACCTTGTAACAACAAGTCAACCAGCACCAATTGGAGAGGAATTCATCGAAAATCCAAAAGTACAAAAGCTTACGTTTACGGGTTCTACTGCAGTCGGAAAATTTTTAGCAAAGGGTGCTGCAGGAAACATGAAGCGTGTTTCGATGGAGCTTGGAGGTCATGCGCCATTTATCGTGTGTGAAGATGCGGATCCTGTCCATGCAGCAAAAGGTGTTTCGCTCGTGAAGTTTTTAAATTCAGGCCAGGCATGTATTAGTCCGAACCGAATTTTTGTTCATCGAAACATGCTGGAACCATTTACTGAAACCTTTGTCAAGCGTGTGGAAAAGATGAAAGTAGGAAATGGTCTAAATGAAGGTGTAACCATTGGCCCACTTGTTGATGAACAAGCCATCAACAAAGTTTTCAATCAAGTTAAAGATGCTGTTCAAAAAGGTGCAGAGCTTGTTGTCGGTGGGGAAAGGCTTACCTTTGGTGAATTGGAGAAAGGCACATTTTTTGCTCCAACCGTTTTGAAAAATGTTACAAGTAATATGCTAATTTATCACGAAGAAACCTTTGGGCCTGTAGCACCCATCATTCCATATGATGACGATGATAATGTGTTAGAAATGGCGAATGATACAAATTATGGATTGGCAGCTTACGTGTATACAAATGATGTAGCACGAGCGATTAAATTGTTTGAAGGTCTTCGCTTTGCAATTGTTGGCATCAATGATATTAACCCTACTTCAGCGGCGGCCCCATTTGGTGGAATGAAAGACAGTGGTATTGGACGGGAAGGGGGACATGAAGGCATACAAGAATATTTAGAAACAAAGCTAGGTGGGTTTTCGGTTAAATAAAAAGAGCCGATTAAGGCTCTATTTATTTGCGCTATCGGCTCAAGATACTGACTGGCTGAAAGGTGGGAGCCATCTTTATTTGGATGCTATAGAGCGTTTAAATTCTTTATTCACTGATTCGTTCATCTGTAGTTTTTTTACTTTTATATGAATAGAGCTTAATTCAACGTTCATGTACTGATTGAAATCTGTAAAGATTTTTTGTTGGGCTTTTTGATGTACATTCATTATATTTTCGTTTGGAATTTGCTTGGCTGTTACTTCAATGATTAAGTAAGGTTCTCCAGTAAGCTTAACATCGATGGAATGAACATGGTCAATGATTTCAATTTCTTTGCAAATCAGCTTGATGATTTTTTGAAGGACACCCTCGGAAATATGGATGGACCCTTTTTGGAAATTCGGTTGAACGATTGTTGTTTCGCCGATTTTTTCTTTTTGTGGAGAAAAGAAGCTTTTCCCTTTGGAAATGATTTTTTTAAAAAAGCTTTGATCGACTTGAACATAAGGAATCGGGATTACATGCTTTCCTTCTGTTCTTCTAGTGTATAAGGCTATACTAATTTCACTGGATGTGCGAACATCCTCAACCGTTAAATAATGATCGATTTCTCCTAGCTCAAGCTTTTTTGCAATTTTCTTTACCATGTTGACAGATGTACCAATTAATAAAATTTTGTTGATATTTAAATTTTTAATGGCGTCTTTTACTTCTTTTGCATGCTTATCATCATGAAAAATAGCACGCTTGACCGCTTTCATCGTATTTTTTTCAAACTTGGCGGATGTCCCTGCCACTCGTTTCCCGTTATAAATGAGCAATCCATCGTCTATCATTGCAGGAATGTTATATTGATAAGCGACAGATAGGGCGCTTGTGCTTTTCCCAGTACCACTTGGTCCTGTTAAAACATAAATCTCCATAATTCACCTCATACGATTTTTCGTATATATTATTTCTTCTCCAAGCAACGAATTTTCCCTTTTCTTAAAGTCTCTTTTTTAAAGGCTGTTTTCGTAAACTTTGTTGCTTTTCGACTGTCTATGAACCGAACAAAGCACGTGGTCGGACAAATCACATTTGTCCGACCATCGACTTTTGTTCGGTTCACGTCACGCTACACGCGTGACATAGCAAGCGTTTCGCTTGTTTGACAGTCGAAAAGCTATCGTATAGTAAAGCAACAATCTTTTAGAAAAGAGCCTTTCTAAAAGATTGCTGTTTTACTAAAGCTTTTCAACTGTTGGAAAGCTGCAAAGTTTTCAAAAACAAACTAAAAAATATTTTCGCAATGTTGTTTCTGTAGGTGACAGTTTTATAGCTAAACGAAACAATATTGTTTCCCTAATGAAACAAAGTAAATCATGAAAATAAGAAAAGTACTAGGTTGACGCTCGAAAAGAAGTTGGCATAAAACTTGCGATTATAAAAAGTGAATGAGTTAGAGAAGAAAGGATGGGGAGAAAGGAGAATGTCAAAAGTAAACTTTTCGGTCGAGAATCAAATTGGGTTTATTGAAATTAATAACCCTCCTGTAAATGCACTTGACCAGGAATTATTAAATGAGCTGTCAGTACTTCTTGACAACATTTCAAACGAGATTGATGTTCTGATTATTTCTGGCGCTGGAGAGAAGGCGTTTGTAGCAGGTGCTGATATTGGTGAATTTCCGCAGTTATCGAAGGAAACAGGCGAACAATTAAGTTTAAATGGGCAACGTGTCTTTAATAAATTGGAGGCAATGCCGCAGCCAGTCATTGCTGCAATTGATGGTTTTGCCCTTGGGGGAGGTTTAGAGCTCGCGTTAGCTTGTGATTTTCGGATTGCGACCACGAGATCCCAGCTTGGCTTACCGGAAGTGAAGCTCGGTATTATCCCGGGTTATGGTGGGACTCAGCGTCTTGCTCGCTTGATTGGTCCCGGTAAGGCAAAACAGTTCATTTTTTCAGGCGAATTTATTTCAGCTGAACAAGCAGCGCAAATTGGATTAGTAGAAGAAGTAACAAATGAATCTGCCATTGATGAAGCAAAGCGGTGGGCGAAAAAAATTCAAAGCAGAGGGCTATTAGCTGTTTCAGCGGCAAAAAGAGCGATTCATGAAGGGCTTCAAACAACCTTACAGGAAGGGTTAGCTCTTGAAGCTAATCTGTTCGGTGAAATATGCGAAACAAAAGATAAAAATGAAGGTGTCACAGCTTTCTTAGAAAAAAGAGAGCCTAAATTTATGAAAATATAGGGGGAATCGAAGTGATAAAAAAAGTTGGTATTGTTGGGTTAGGAACAATGGGTTCAGGGATTGCCCAAGTATGTGTCGAGGCGGGATATGAAGTAGTGGCAGTTGAACAAAAGACTGAATTTTTTGAACGTGGATTAAAGCAAATCCAAAAAAATTGGGAGCGTTCGATTGAGAAAGGGCGAATGAGTGAAGAGAAGAAGAAAGAAGCAGAAGAGCTTCTAACAACCACTACCGATATGAATGAGCTAGCAGACGTTGATTACATCATCGAAGCAGTTAGTGAAAACCTTGAGCTGAAAAAGGAGCTTTTTAAAGAGTTGGATCAGATCATAAACGAAGAAACGATTCTTGCCAGCAATACATCAGGGTTAAGCATTACGGAAATGGCCAGTGTGATGAAAAATCCTTCGAAAATTATGGGCTGTCATTTCTTTAATCCTGTACCCGTTATGAAGCTCGTTGAATTGATTCGAGGTTATGATACAAGCGAGGAAACATATCGTGTTTCAAAGGAATTTGTAGAATCACTTGGAAAAGAGACGATTGATGTGAAAGAAGCGCCTCTATTTGCGGTCAATCGAATATTAGTGCCAATGATCAACGAAGCGATTTACGTTTTACAAGAAGGAATAGCAAGTGCAGAAGATATTGATAAAGGAATGAAACTTGGTGCGAATCATCCAATTGGTCCACTTGCCCTTGCAGATTTAATTGGCCTTGATACATTGTTGTTCGTTCAAGATTCGCTATATGAAGAAACGCAAGATTCGAAATATCGTTCTGCTCCATTGCTTCGTAAGCTTGTACGGGCTGGGCATCTTGGCAGAAAAACAGGCAAAGGGTTTTATTCTTACAAATAATTGAAAGGGAGGATTCGGCATGTATGTAACGGTTGGAGGTTTAATCGAATGGTCGGCTAACAATTATCCTGATAAGCTTGCCCTTGTTTATGCTGACAAACAGCAAAGATGGACTTATCGGGTATTAAATCAGAAAGTTAACCAGTTTGCTGGGGCGCTGCAAAAACTCGGTGTTCAAAAAGGCGATGTCGTTTCTACTTTTCTCTATAACACAAGTGAGTTTGTTCTTGCTCTTTTTGCTTCAGCAAAAATTGGCGCAATCTTTAACCCGATCAATTATCGACTCTCGTCTCATGAATTACACTTTATTCTTTCGGATGCCCGCTCGAAAGTGCTGCTGTATGAAGAAGCGTTAAAAGATACTGTTCAGAAGGTGATTGAACGCGGAGTTGAGACAGAGCATTTCATTTATGTGGATGACAATCAGCCTGATCATTCTCTTTCTTTTTATCAATTGCTAGAGGAGCAAAACGGACAATTATTGAAGGAAGACGTAACAGAAAATGACCGATATATCATGATGTACACAAGCGGAACAACTGGGCGTCCAAAAGGTGTCATTCATCGCCATCGCAGCATGGTGCATCATAACTTTTTAATGATGCAGTGTATGGGGCTTACAAAAGATGATATTGGATTGTCAGCCGCACCGTTAAACCATACGGCAGAGCTTCATACATCGTTTTTACCTCGTGTACAAGTAGGTGCGACAAACATCTTAATGCATTCTTTTGATCCAAAAAAAGTACTTGAAACAATTGAAAAGGAGAAGGTAACGCATTTGTTTGCAGCCCCTACGATGGTAAATATGCTGCTTCATGTTGACAACTTTGATAGCTATAATCTTACTTCACTGAGATTACTAGGTTACGGCGGTGCTTCTATGGCTCCTGTATTAATCAGGGAGTTTCAATCTAGAGTTGGAGCCGATCTAGTCCAAATGTATGGAACGACAGAAATGGGGCCAGTGATGACCGTATTATATCCTGATGAACAGCTGCCTAAAGCAGGTTCTGCAGGAAAAGCGGTGATGACGCATGAAGTACGTATTGTACGCCTGCAAGAGGATGGCAGTCCGTCACATCCAGACGATCTATGCGAGGTCGGAGAAATTGGTGAAATTATTGTAAAAGGACCGTGTGTCATGGAAGGATATTATCAGCGCCCAGAAGCTACTGATAAAGCCCTTGCCTTTGGCTGGTATCATACTGGTGATATGGGTTCTTATGATGAAGATGGATATATTTGGATTAGAGATAGAATGAATCATATGATTGTATCTGGTGCTGAAAACATTTATCCGCGTGAAGTAGAAGATTATTTACTTGAACACCCAGATGTGTTAGAAGCAGCAGTGATTGGGCAGCCTGATCCGACATGGGGACAAATCGTTGTCGGATGTATTGTTTTAAAAGAGGGAAGCACCCTGACTGAAGAAGAACTTGATCAGTTTTTAGTGAATGGCGATAAATTGGCAAAATATAAACGGCCTCGTAAGTATGTTTTTTTAGACCGTTTACCGAAGACTCCTAGTGGTAAGATTCAGAAGTATGTTTTAGAAAAAAATCTTCAAAATGCATAAGAAAGGGGTATGGGGATGTTTTTCGAGTTATCAGATGAGCACAAAGAAATAAAAGAGAGCATTCATCGATTAGCACAAGAAAAGATAAAACCAAGGGCAATTGAAATTGATGAAATGGGTGAATACCCAATGGATATAAAGGATTTACTTGCTGAATACGGTTATTTAGGTGCGAACATTCCGGAAGAATATGGAGGTTCAGGACTTGATTTATTAAGCTTTTGTATCATTGTAGAAGAAATCGCTCGTGTGTGTGCATCATCTTCACAAGTAGCTGTTGTGCAGGAACTTGGGTCATTGCCTATTATGTTAGGTGGAAGCGATGATTTAAAGCGCCGTTATTTGCCTGATATTGCGTCTGGAAAGAAAATTGCGGCTTATGCTTTAACCGAGCCGAATGCAGGATCTGATGTACAAAGTTTGGAAACAACAGCTGTTCGAGATGGAGATGAGTATATTTTAAACGGACAGAAAATGTTTATCTCCAACGGCGGAGTTGCCAACGTCTATACCGTTTTTGCCAAAACAGATAAGGGTATGACAACATTTGTAGTTGATGCCGATACACCTGGGTTTCATGTAGGTAAATTAGAGAAGAAAATGGGCATTAAAGGATCACCAACGGCACAGCTTTATTTTGATAATTGTCGAGTGCCTGCCGAAAATATCGTCGGTGAAGAAGGGAATGGCTGGATTCTTGCCATGAAAACCTTCGATAAATCAAGGCCTACAGTTGGAGCACAAGCGCTTGGCATTGCTCAAGGAGCGTTAGATGTATGTCTTCAATATGTACTGGAAAGAGAGCAATTCGGAAAGCCGCTTTCATCCTTTCAGGCCGTTCAATTTATGATTGCTGATATGGCAACCCAGATTGAAGCTGCTAGATGTCTTGTTTATCGTGCCGCCTCAAAAGTAAATGAGCTAAGCTCAACAGGGAAAAATCCAGAATTAATTAAAGCTTCATCAATGGCGAAAATGTATGCGTCAGATGTAGCCATGAAGGTCACAACAGACGCTGTACAATTATTAGGAGGGTACGGATATGTTCAAGAATATTCAGTAGAACGAATGATGCGAGATGCGAAAATTACACAAATTTATGAAGGAACGAACCAAATTCAACGAATGATTATTGCTAAAAATGTTCTAGGAGGAGTACGATCATGAAGCCACTAACATTTTTCTTTATTCATGGTGCAGGCGGAACGATCAGCAAATGGAGAAAAGTAACAGAACGTTTAGGTGATATCCCTTTTGAAGTTCATAATTTGCCGGGTCATGACCATGATAAGAGAGCAGTGCCTTCTACTATTGAAGAGTTTGCGAGTATGTTAAATTCAGAGATTAGAGAGGATGTCATTGTCGTTGGCCACTCAATGGGAGGATTAATTGGAATTGAATTGGCGGCAATTAATGAGAAAGTCAAAGGGCTTGTCCTTGCCAATAGTCATTACGAGCTCCCTGTTCACCCGAAGATATTAGAACAGCTTTCAACGGGTGTTTTCCCTGATTCATTGTTCTATGCTTCTTACGGAAAGAGTACAGATAAACAGTTGTTATATGAAGAAAAAGAGGAGCTTCACAAAAATCCGATGAGGGTAACGATAAATGATTTTGAATGCTGTGCTAAATACAAAAATGGAGAAAAGGTGTTAAAAATATTAAACATTCCTGTACTTGCAGTGATTGGCGAGGAAGATAAACTATTGCCACCTAATGCTAAAGAACAATTAATGAAGGTCAAACCAGATATTCAAATAAAGAAAATGAAAGGGTCAGGACACTATTCCATGCTCGAAAAAAGCGAAAAGTTTACAGAAATAATTCTTGAGTTTCGTGATGCTGTTCAAAATTGTGAAGCTTCTTGCCATTAATTTTAAAAAAGGAGGTAAAGGGATGGCATTTTATTTTGGAAAACAGAGAGAAGATGGAGCGGAACAGCCGTACGCTCTTGGTCCCCTCAAGCTTCGTTTGCCATTTGTACACTATGGTATTGAGTTTCCTGACTGGCTTCAAGGTGCTATTCTTTGCGTTGTACCAATGGGTATTTCCGCTGTGATAATGGATGTATTAGGAATACCTTTTGAACTTGCAATCGCTTTTATTATCATCAACAATTTCCTCTATTTATTACACACATCATTTGGAGACCCGTCAATTGCTGGATGGGTTACTGCAGGTATTCCACTCTATGTAAGTTTTCTTTCAGGTTTTCCAGAAGGGCAGGAAAGGATTGAGGCGTTAATTGCTTTACAAATTTTGGTTGCTGTTATTTTTCTGTTGATGGGGTTATTTAAAGGAGCTGAAAAGCTTGTCGAAAAAATTCCTATTTCATTAAAAGCAGGAATTTTACTAGGAGCAGGGTTTGCGGCCATTTTCGGTGAATTTTCAGAAGGTGGGCGTGTCTGGACGATGCCTGTCACCATTCTTCTAGGGGCTGCATTTGGCTTTTTCATGATGTTTTCGAAAACGGCAGCACCATTGCGGGCGCGTTATGGTCTCTTCCGATATATTGCCCAGTTTGGAATCGCGGTACCTTTTGCTTTGTCATATGTGATCGGCATCATCATTGGTGAAGTCCAAATGCCTGAAATTTCATGGAGTTTTGTGGCGATCCCATTTGGAGAAATTGTATCATCTTACAGTATTTTTGCAGTAGGAGTGCCTTCTTTCGACACATTTATGAAAGCGTTACCATTAGCCGTTGCTGCATACATTATTGCCTTTGGTGATGTTTTGGTCGTAAACTCTTTGCTTAAGAATGCAGATGAAGTCAGAAAAGATGAAAAAATTGTCTTTAGTCCAACTAGAAACAGTATCATCGTTTCCATTCGAAACTTTATTGAAGGGATCTTTATGCCGTTTCTACCTTTGTCTGGACCGCAATGGACTGGAGGTCAGGTGCTTGTTTTAAATCGTTATATGAATAATAAACGCGAGCAAATCGACAGCTATTGGGGGGGAGCAACCGGAATTTTTTGGGGAATGAGCATTGCGCTAATGCTCGGTCCGGTTGTCACACTGTTCAAGCCAGGCGTCAATATCGGAATGGCATTGACGATGCTCATCCAAGGCTATCTTTGCGGTTATTTAGGGGTTGATTTGTTAAAGAATGAAAGTAATCTACAAAAAGGCATTGCGGTCATTGTTGGTGCGATTTTAGCGACAAAAGGGGCTGCGTGGGGATTAGGAATTGGGCTTATTTTATGGTTCATATTAGAACGTGAATGGATCAAAACAACACTCGTTCAGCAGCGTGTGGAAAGCAAAGATTTTAGCTGACATTTTGGTTGAAGGGATATCTTATTAGGGAAAATAGTCTCCTTAACGGTGAGGAGACTATTTTTATCATTTATAGTACAATCATTTCAGGATATTGTTCGACTTTGACATTGATATGAAAACGGCTCATGGGAACGGTTATTCTTCCTTTATCCATTGTCGTATAGTTTGCCATATGAACGAAGCTTTGGATATGCTCATCCGGATAGATGAGAAAATTTTGTTTCAATAGTTGAATTCTTTCCCAGTCTGTAAGTGAAGATGAAACATCTTGTTCTTTTTGTTCATAATCACAAGCTTTTTGAACAAGCGGAGTTTGTTCAGCTTTTTTTAGCAGTTGATATGGATTTGAAAAAATGGTCGTTTCAAAAATACCTGCTGAACGGAAGCGTTGAAGAACTCGTTTTACAGCGGCTTCCGCCCCATTTCCGAAGTTTCCAGGAACAATGCAATAATCAACTTTGAAGTCTTGCACATCTTTTACACCAGCTAAAAGGGTATAAATATCTGAACAAATAACAAAGAGCGCCGTTTTGACTTCATTGTCGATCTTCATCTGTACTTTATTTAAATAGTAATAATCCGAAACGTTTATTTTGGGGAATTTCTCGTCATATTGCCTTCGTTCAAAAGATTGAGGTGTAATTTTCGCTTGTGGTGTATGGACTTTCCCTTCCTTTGTGATGACAACAAGTGTATTGTAGTTTGAATTGTTTTTCATGTATGGTAAATGAACGGGAACGATGTTTAAAGTAGTAATGATGCTAATTTTTCTCTTTGTGGCTGTTTCTTTTAATTTCATTAGTGCCTTTTCTGCTTGTTTTGGTGTATAGGCGACGTATTCTGGTAATACAGCGATTCCTTTTTCTGATACGTTATTTAATTCTTCAAGGCAATGATAAAGAACAGCATCTTCATCACCCATAGGATAGGAAATAACATACCATGGATGTGTTTTCCTCATATTTCTTCCTCCTTTTGTCGTATTGCGATGATCACAAATATTTACCTAATAAAACATTCCACACCTTATATCGAATTCCTTGTGAAATTATATTTTAGGATTTTTGTTCGGTTTAAAACGGTAAGTAATGGTATATTCCACTGAGATGTGAAAAAAATAATGGTAAGTCATAACGAAGAGGAGGGAATTCATTGAAACCGTTCGACAATTTAAACAAACAATATATTGCTGGAGAGTGGAGGGACGGTTCGGGTCAAAGTCGTTATCAAGATACAAATCCGTATAATGGGGAGATGTTAGCGGAATTTAAAATGGCTGGCGTAGAAGATATTCATCGAGCATATGAATCAGCAAAAAACGCACAAAAGGAATGGGAGCATGTCAATCCATTTGAACGCTCTACGATCATCGAAAATGCCGCACGAATCATAATGGATCGAAGAAAGGAATTAGTGAAGCTTTTGATTGAAGAAACGGGCTCCTCTCATATTAAAGCAAATGTCGAAATTGATTTCTGTATTGCGATTATGAGAGAAGCAGCTTCATTTCCGCTTCGAATGGGAGGACAAATGATTCCATCCCTAATTCCGGGAAAAGAAAACAGAGTTTATCGAAAACCGATCGGAGTAGTTGGGGTCATCAGTCCGTTCAATTTTCCAATGTACTTATCCATGCGTTCGGTTGCTCCAGCACTTGCGGTTGGAAATGGAGTTGTATTAAAGCCAGATGAACAAACGGCCATGTCAGGGGGAACGGTATTAGGTAAAATTTTTGAAGAAGCAGGGGTTCCTCAAGGCTTATTCAATGTAGTGATTGCTGATATTGAGGAAATAGGAGACGCATTTGTTGATCATCCAATTCCTAGAATGATTTCATTCACAGGATCTACAGAAGTAGGTCGTTATATCGGAGAGCTTTGCGGGAAAAATATTAAAAGAGTCGCTCTTGAGCTTGGCGGCAATAATGCGATGATTGTGTTAGAAGATGCTGATATTGATCGTGCTGTTAATGCCGCAGCGTTCGGCAAATTCATGCATAATGGGCAAATTTGTATGGCTATTAACCGGATCATTGTCCATCGACAACGATTTCATGAATTTGTTGAAGCTTTTACGAAAAAGGCTAAAACGATAAAAGTCGGTGATCCTCGTGAGGAAGATACACTAATTGGCCCGCTGATTAATCAAAAAGCAGCGGAAAGAATTTTAAAGACGATTGAAAAAGCTCGCAAGCAAGGAGCGAAAGTCGTATTAGAAGGGAAAGTCGATGGAAATGTGATGTCGCCTTTTATTTTGACCGGAACAAATGAAGTAGCAACAGCAAAAAATGAAATGTTTGGGCCTGTTGTGACGATTATTCCATTTGATGATGAAGAGGAAGCGATTCAATTAGCTAATGATACAAAATATGGATTAAGCGGCGCTGTTCATGCTGGATCAGTAGAAAAAGGTGTGGAGGTAGCGAAAAAGCTTGAAACCGGAATGGTCCATGTTAATGACCAAAGTGTGAACGATGAACCGCTTATTGCCTTTGGCGGGGAAAAAGATTCAGGTTTAGGACGTTTCGGAGGAGTCTGGTCACTTGAAGAATTTACAACAACACAATGGGTCTCGACACAAAGCCTGCCAAGAGAATATCCATTTTAAATAGAAATCCATCATGATAGATTACGTTCTTTTCTATCGCTTAAAAATTAATCCTACAACACTCATGAGCTTTTGCCAAAATAATGAGGCAGCATAAGTGTCTGATTCCACAATAGGAGGTAAGACATTTATGGTGCCTCTTACGCTTAATTCTTATATGAAAAAACGGTGAGAGGGTGAGACTCGAATCATTTGGCGAAAGACCGATTGCTTATGAAACCCTCTTTATGAATAAAAGCTCCAAAAATTCAGATCGGCCACGTATTTAAATACAATCTATTCCATCACTATCAACGTAAAAACTGTCTTTACCCTTTTAAACTTACAAATCCTTTTTTCGCTGTTTTGATTAACTCTCGATAGCCTATTCTCGTTAACGCATGCTGTTCCGTCAAAAATTGGGCTTCCATTAAAGCGTCTATTACATCGCTTTCTATCTCAGGGAGAACCATTTTCAGCTTTTGATCAATTTCATCAAATGAGCTTTTGAGAATAAAATCAGGCTCCAAAAGCTGAACAACTTTCTCTAGAACAGGATCTCGTTTTAACAAAAGGTTCGCTCCATCCTTTATCTTTTGTTGAATTCGAGTTTTAAGAAGTGCAAGTTCTTGTTGAATCGATTTGGCTTCGGATTCTTTTTCGGATAAACGTTTTCGATAAGTTTGTTTTTCTTCTTCACGCAAATTCGTTTTTGATAGTAATTCTTCAAAAATGATCGTTTTATCTAACTCAATTTGAGTTAGTTCTTTTTCTTTATAATGAAGTGTTTTCTCTACATCTTCATCTTCCTTTTCTATTTTTAAAGCTGATTTTGTAGGACGAGGTTCCTTTTCAGTCAATTGATTTTTTGCTAAATTGTCTACTCTTTTGTATAGGAAAAAGACAAAAACAGTTAGCCAGCTATTTAAGAGTAGTATCGCAAATTGAAAGAATACTTGATTCGTACCAATCAATAAAAATAGAAAAATAGCAATAAGAATACCGAAAAAGATCATTAACCAATCTTTTACGGAAAGATGTTTCAAAACTTTCAATCGTTGATTCGATTTTTCCAAGTTCTTTCTACTCCTTCTCTCTATGTTAACGAATTTATTATAGCAATTTTTTTAAATGAACGATGGGTTTATGAAAAGTTCAGCGAAAATTTTGTTACTGTAAATTTGTAAACTTTTAAAATATAATAGTTTACATATAGGAGGATTTATTCTAGAATAATACAAAAAATTGTTGTGGAGTGAGTTGACATGGGACAAGGTATTTTTATCACAGGTACGGGTACGGAAATTGGCAAGACGTATGTGACAAAGTTTTTGACGAAGGCACTGATTCAAAGTGGATTTCGTGTAGCCCCGTATAAGCCGATTCAAACTGGATGTGTATGGAAAGATGGAGAATTAAAAGCAGAGGATGTCGAAAGCTACATACAAACGGCAAACCTTTCTTATGGACAAAAAGATTTATGTACATATTTTTTTGAAAAGCCGGCTTCGCCACATTTAGCCGCACATCTTGAAAATGTTCGAATTGATGTAAATCGAATGAAACAGCACTATGATTGTTTACAAAAAGAACATGATATCGTTCTTGTCGAAGGGGCAGGGGGATTGGCCGTTCCAATCATGGAAGAAAATGAAATGTACATGACGAAAGATATTATTCAAATGCTGAACATTCCTCTCATCGTCGTTGTGCCACCACATTTAGGTTCTATTAACCATACTTTATTAACGGTAGAATATGCAAAAGCCAATCGATTATCAATATTAGGTATTGTGTTTAATAAAGTATCATCACATCCGGATATCATAGAAAAAGATAATATGAGAGTAATTGAAAAATTAACAAACCTACCTATTTTAGGGAAAGTACCAGAAGACGGGGGAGAAATTGATGACGTTTTGAAATGGTTTTATATTGAAAAAATATTAAATATAGAAAATAATCCAGTTTTGTAATTCAAGGATTAAAATTTATGCCCTTCTCTAACTTTCACAATAGTAAATGTTTTTGCAATTTTACCGATATAAATAAAAGAAGCTTGTTAGGGGAGGGGAATTTGTTGAAGTTGAAGTTGAAGTCATTGAAACGGTTGACATTTCGAGGAAAAAGAAAAGACTTGAAATTTTGGAAACAGAAAGGATTGCAAAAAAAATTACTGCTGAGCTTTGCGATTATTATGTTATTAACGATTGCAACAGTTGCTGTCAATTATGTTCTCATGAAAAGAATCAACGCCGATACGGAAAAAATGATTCAAAAAGATGTCCAATCCTTAATTATGAATGAAAGGCTGCGATATAACATTACAAAAAGGATTTCCTTAGTTCATTCTTATTTTCTTTATGAAGATGAGAAAATGAGAGAAGAGTTTGAAGAATTAACATCTGAAAGTGCAAAGCTTCAATTTGAACTGTCACAATTAAATCAATCAGATGAGATGAAACAATTATTGGATGAAACCAGTCAATGGAGTGTATTAGTTCGCTACGAAACGTTGCTTATATTCGATCATGGCCAAAAAGAAGATGCAATCGAAAATTTAGAGCAGCGGGCAAAACCGCTTGCTGAAAACATAATTCAAGATCTTGAGAAAATGTCTGAACAGCGATATCAGCTAGCCATTCAACATGGGAAAGAGGTCATTGACAAAAGCAATCAAGTTCTTGTATTAAGTATTATTTTATCCGGTTTGATAGTTATCATTGGATTATTTATAGCTTTTACAATGTCTCGTTCGATTACAAAGCCAATTCGTATGATTTCCGAACGAATGAAAGCGATTGCCAATGGTGAATTGCTTCATCAATCACTTACATATAAAGGTAAGGATGAACTTGGGGAATTAGTAGAATCGGTCAATGAAATGAATAAACAATTGCGAAAAATTGTGTTGGACATTAACAACGTTTCCAATACGATCACAAATAAATGCACTGACCTACATCAATCTTCTATTGAAGTTAAAGACGGTAGTGAACAAATTGCCTCTACAATGCAGGAGTTGTCAGCTGGAGCAGAAAATCAAGCGAAATCTGCCACTGAACTTGCAGAAGCAATGGTTAATTATACGAATAAAATTCATGAAATCCATCAAAATAGCTTGGAGATGGAAGAGAAATCGAATCTTGTTATAAAACAAACGGATAATGGAAGTCACCTCATGAATAATTCCATGCAGCAGATGGAAATGATTTATGAAAAAATGCAAGCAGCAATTGGAAAAATGCAAAACCTTGATCAACGTTCGAAAGATATTAACAAACTCGTAGAAGTCATTCAAAATATTGCGGATCAAACGAACTTGCTTGCATTAAATGCCGCGATTGAAGCAGCAAGAGCAGGTGAATATGGAAGAGGATTTGCTGTTGTTGCTGAAGAAGTACGAAAGCTAGCTGAACAAGTGTCTCATTCAATTGTCGACATTCAACATATTGTGGAACAAGTACAAAAAGAGACAAAAGAAGTAACTGATAGTTTACATATTGGCTATTCGCAAGTGCAAGAGGGAACATCGTTAATTCAGGAAACGGGTGCCGCTTTTGAAATCATCCAATCACATATAAAAGAGGTGACCGAAAAAATCCAATATGCACATCGAGAATTTACAAAAATATTAGAAAATAGCGAGGGGATGAATCAGCAAATTGGCAATATTGCGGCATTAACAGAAGAAGCCGCAGCAGGAATCGAGCAAACAGCGGAATCAGCTTCAACGTCCAATATTTTAATGGGAAATGTTTCAAATCATATTCAGTCCCTTTCGCAATTATCGGAAACTTTAAATGATCTCGTGAAGAAGTTTAAAACTTAATCTATTGATGACAATCTTCCTTAACCGAACCAAGTAACGTTTGTAAATAGGATCGTCACCCATTCAAAATACTGGTTGTTCATTAATTAAACAGCCAGTGTTTTTATTTATATATTTTCGTAAGCTTTGATGCATTTTGACTGTATATGAACCGAACAAAGCACGAGGTCGGAGCTCGACTCTTGTTTGGTTTACGTCACGCTAATGCGTGACATAGCAAGCGCACCGCTTGCCTGACAGTCAAAAAGCTATATAAAGCAACAATCTTTTAGGAGAATTTCATTTAAATAACTGTAGTTGAGCAATTCTTCTTACAATAATTACCATAAAAACGAACAGGTTACCCCTTATGTCACGTGCCGCTGTTTTTTCACAGAATCAATGGGAATATTTTGTTTCGCCGCATGGTAAATGAACTCCACGAGACTATGTCCTTTTCTCTTACGCAGGAGATCGAGCACATCCGAAAAATTGCTGTTGGATTCGAACATACTATACACATAAGTAAGTTGTACAAAAATCCAATACCGTTTCATTACTTGACGTTCGCGAACACGGTATCCATAGCTTCAGGGGGAGATGAAGTCCAAAAAGAAGCAAATGTAGATGATAAATGTCCGTCATGAGGCTTTTGAAGGACATAAATACGATAGAAAGCATAAGAAGTGTCCTTCATTGGATTAATGAAGGACACTATGAAGATAGAAAACATAAGAAAGGTCCTTCATAGGACTAATAAAGGATCTAAATATGATAGGAAACAAGAGAAATGACCAAACGTTGTGAAAAATTTGTGGATTCCTTGATGAGGTGCTAATCTATTCATGAGACATGAACATCCTTGTAGGTAGTTGGTAGCGCATCTATTCTAACCAAGGAGTTGGATTCCTGTCTCCTTTTTTGTTTGGATGTAAATATATGTTAGGGAATTTGCTCATCTACATTAAATAATTAAAGGTACACAGTTCCCTAGAAATCCGTGCTAAAAAAATGAATAGATATTGACAAATAATGAATGTAAGCGTTTAAAAACTTCCAATATTAATGAAAAAATAGTAAAATAAATATAGTTAAAATATTTTTGAATTTTTTAAGAAATTAAAATTGATTATGATTTGTAAAGAGGGCGATACGTATGATGACATCTTTTACTCAAGAAGAAATGGATAGAGCGGTGTCACTTTTTCATATTTTTGCTCGTGCATTTAAAAGCATTTCGGAGCATTCCATTCGTGATAGTAAAGAACACGGTTTTAATCCGACAGAATTTTCAGTTTTAGAGCTTTTATATAAAAAAGGTCCGCAAAAAATTCAACAAATTGGCTCTCGTTTATTGCTGGTAAGTGGAAATGTTACATATGTCATTGATAAGCTAGAACGAAATGGTTATATATATCGCGAACAAGATCCTAGGGATAAACGGTCTGTTTATGCGAAATTAACCGAAAAAGGCAAAAACTATTTAGATGAAATTTATCCCATTCATGCGATGCGGATGGCTAGAGCTTTTTCCGGCTTATCAAAGGAAGAACAAGATCAATTAATGCATTTGTTAAAAAAAGCTGGAATCCATAGTCAACATCTCATTTTCCGATAATGTTTTGTAATTAGAAATAAATTCATAGCCCAATAGAAGATGAGAAGGAAAAGAAGGGTAAATGTACATTTTTATTCGTTTAACTAAAGTGCATCAGGAATAAAAGGGATCATGTAACAATTCGTATCTAAATAAAGATAAGGATGTGTTACAAATTGCAAAACATCCACCAAAAAGAATCTGAATTTTTTACAATTTACCACCTTCACCCAGAACCTATATTTATATGTGATGTGAATGGAACGATTCAACAATATAACAAACAAGCTTTCAATTTCGTGCAGGAACACTGCAATATCCAACGATTGGAAACTGTATACGAATTGTTTCAAAATGAAAATTGGGTGGAAGGACTTTTTGAAAATGTGAAAAGAAGACAAGAGGTCATTCATCATGAAACAACTCTCTATACTGAATTTCCAATTTATGTGACTGCCATCCCGTTATCTAAAACGAGTGTAGCTTTTATTCTTCAAGATATGTCGAGAGTAAAAGAATCAAAGCATTTTATCCAATATTTCATGTATTACGATGAATTAACGAACCTTCCAAATGAGAAAGCGATAAGCGAGCAGCTTAAACAAATTTGCAAATCCGCTAATACAAGAGCAGCAATTATAAAAGTTAACTTAAATCGTTTTAAATATTTAAGTGACATGTATGGAAATGAGTTTCGGGATCAAGTTATATTATATGTTGCAAAACTACTGAAAGAAAATATTTCCAAACCTCATTTTGTCGGGCGGTTATCGACGGATGAATTTATTATTATCATCAAAGACGTAAAAAATAAAGAACAGACAATTTCCTTCATTCAGCAAAAGGTAGACAATCTCGATCAGAAGTTTGTTTTTAAAGGTCAAGAAATTTATTATGATTTTCAGGTCGGCATCGCTTTTTACCCTGAGGACGGAAACGATGCCGAAACATTAATTCAAAACAGTGAAATTGCTGCGAAAATCGGCTTAAATAAAAATAAAAAAGTCTGCCTGTTCAATCCACTTTACGGTCAACCATTTTATCGAAAAGCAATGCTGGAGCGTGATTTATATCAGGCGATTAAAAAGAATGAACTGGAATTGTATTATCAGCCGATAATTGATACGAAGTCATGTAATATTGCTGGTTTTGAAGTTCTATTACGATGGAAGCATAAAAACATTGGAATGATTTCACCAGAAGAATTTATTCCAATTGCCGAAGAAACTGGGTTTATCATCGAGATCGGGCGCTGGAGTATGGAAGAAGCGCTCAAACAGCTATGCATATGGAGGAATAAGGGGTACAAAAACTTAAAAATTAGTTTGAATTGGTCTATTCGCCAATTTTTTCAGCAAGATTTATTAAAAATGATTAATTCGTTGTTAAATAAATATAATATCCCTCCGGAATGCTTAGAATTGGAAATTACTGAAAGCCATTTAATGTACAATATCGACTACTTTTTAAATATGATCAAGGAATTAAAAGAATTAAGTGTGAATGTAAGCATTGACGATTTCGGGACAGGATATAGTTCTCTTAGTTATTTAACGAAGCTAAAACTTGATAAAATTAAAATTGATCGTTCTTTTATTCAAAATTTAGATCGTGATGAAGAAAATAATGTCGTTGTGAAAACTGTTATTTCATTAGCAAAAAATTTGCAATTATCTATCATTGCCGAAGGAGTTGAGAAACAAGAACATATTTCGTTTTTACATCGTCATCAATGTTATTACATGCAAGGCTATTATTTTAGTAAACCTGTTTGTAGAAAGGAAGCTGAACATCTTTTAGAACATTGGAATAAGCAAGGTTGCTAGATTCAACACATATATAGACAAATCGTAAAGACAATTCAGATTTTACCATACATTTTAATGAAATCATGAAAAGGGCTCAAAGTTTATTTTGAGCCCTTAAGTCGTGGAATAAAAATCTTTTCCTCACATAAAGATAGGGGAAATATTAAAAAGGTCTTTTCTTCAAATTGTTTCAAAACAGACAAATTTCGTTTCATTGAATTTTCGATCATTGTTGTTTATATTTGATGTATGCTTTTACAAGACGACTTGTTAGGTAGAAAAGAGGGGAGACAAACATGAGGTTAAGTCGATTTTCCATACGGAGGCCTGTTTTTACATTTGTCACAATGATTTTAGTACTCATTTTAGGTGGTGTATCCTTTTTCAATATTCCCTTAAAACTGATCCCAGAAATTAACCCACCTATTGGGGTTGTTGTGACAAATTATAGTGGTGCAAGCCCGAAAGAAGTTGTTGAAAAAGTATCAAAGCCATTAGAGGAATCTTTATCGACCATCGAGGGAATCGATACGATTTCGTCAACCTCTCAAGAAGGGGCTAGTTTAGTATTATTACAATTTTCCTGGACAACGAATATTGATGATGTTCAAGATGAGATACAAAGTAGAATATCTGATGTTCCATTACCTGATGATGCTGGAAAACCTCGTTTTTTAAAGTTTGATCCTTCGCAATTTCCGATAATTCAACTTTCGTTAACTTCCACTGGGGATCAAAATGAACTAGAGGAGCTTGCGGAAGATTTTAAAGAAGAATTATCGAAAACAGAAGGAGTTGCAAGTGTCAATCTATCCGGAATTACTGCCGAAGAAGTAAAAGTTGAATTAGACCAAGAAAAACTAAAAGAATATCAACTCAGTCAAACAGAAGTCGTTGATCTTATTCGGGCCAATAATGTTTCGATGCCCGGTAATCCAATTGAAACTGATGGAAAAGTGTTGACAACACGGGTCATTAGTACAATTGATTCGGTTGAAGCGTTGAAAAATTTAACGATTGGCATCAACCCAGCTAATGGAAAAGACATAAAGATACAAGACTTAGGGGAAGTCGCATTAAAAGAAACAGAATCTGAAACGATTACAAGAGCTAATCAAAAGCCTGCTGTATTATTAAGTGTGCTTCAACAATCGGATGCGAATACGGCCGAAGTGTCAAAAGCTTTTCAAGAAAAATTAAATGAACTGCTAAACGATCATGAAAAATATGTAGCGATTGAAGCGAAATTGTTGTTTGACCAAGGTGAATACATACAAAAAGCGATCGGCAATATGGTCAATACGTTGCTTTTAGGCGGTTCTTTTGCCATGGTTGTTCTATTCCTCTTTTTACGGAATATCAATAGCCCCCTTATTATCGGGATCGCTATTCCTTATTCTGTTATCGTCACTTTTGTGTTAATGTATTTCTCTAATTTTACGTTAAATATTATGACCCTTGGAGGATTGGCACTCGGCATCGGAATGCTTGTCGATAACTCCATTGTTGTGATCGAAAACATTTATCGCCATTTATCAATGGGAAAAGATCCGAAAAAGGCTGCGTATGATGGGGCAAAAGAAATGGGTCCAGCCATTATTGCCTCAACGTTTACAACCATTTCTGTCTTTTTGCCTGTTGTGTTTATTTCAGGAATCATCGGGCAATTATTTACAGAGTTTTCATTAACAATTGCTTTCAGTTTATTTGCTTCCTTATTTGTCGCTTTAACCATTGTTCCGATGCTTGCGAGTCGCTGGTTAAAAAAGCCGCCAAAAAACATCGAAAAGGATCGTCAAGAAAGTGTAGCGCTTCTTACTTTGGAAAAGGTGTTAAAATGGTCATTGAAAAATCGTGCCGTCGTTTTAGTGTTAACTCTCGTATTCCTAGGAATCAGTATATTAGGATTTACACGTGTCGGGGCTGTATTCCTCCCAAGCACAGATGAAGGATACTTTACGATTGATGTTGCTCTTGAAAACGGTACGGCTATTTCAGAAACGGAAAAGGTCATAAACAACATTGAACAGGTGTTAGAGGATGAAGAAGATGTTGATGTTTACGTTAGTTTGATTGGTTCAACACAAGAAGAATCTTTCCGTGGAACTACAAAGTCGAATATTGCTCAAATATATGTCAAAATGGTTGCACTAGAGAATCGGGATCGTTCTACGTTTGATTTCGTTGATGATGTCAAAAAGGAAATTGAGCAAGCTGCTCATAAAGTTCATCAATCGGCTGATGTATCGTTTAACTTGCAATCGTCAACTGGATCAACACCAAATACGTTAACGTTTGACGTAAAAGACTCTGATCAAAAACGATTAGAGGAAAATGTAGCTCGTATTCAAGATGCTATTTCTGATTTGGAAAATGTTTCGGAAGTATCGAATGATCTATCAGAAACGGTAGAAGAAATACAAATGGTCGTTGACCGTCAAAAAGCTTTATCAAATGGGCTAACGCCTATACAAATTGGGCTTATTGTCAACAATGCAACTAGAGGAATAGATGCGATTCAAATGACAAATGAAAACGATGGAGAAATCTATACGGTAAACGTCATATATGATAAGGACGTTGCCAAAGATGTTTCCGCTTTAAAATCGTTGTTAATTAAAAAACCTGATGGAACATTTATTCCTTTAAAAGAAGTAGCTTCGTTTGAAATTGGGAAAGCTCCTACGGAAATTAGAAGAATGGATAAACAAAGCGCTGTCCAATTTACCGTGAAATATACGAATAACACAAATCTTGGGGCGGTTTCACAAGAAGTAGATAAAAAGATCGAGGAATTGGAATTGCCAGATGAAACGGAGGTTTCATTTAGCGGTGATCGTGAATTATTAGAATCGTCCATCGATGATATGGTGCTTGCTTTTGTATTGGCGGTTGTGTTCATTTATCTTGTCATGGCAGCACAGTTTGAATCATTGAAATATCCGTTTGTAATCATGTTTACCGTTCCACTCATGATGATTGGAGTCGGAATCATGTTATTTATAACCAATACACCGATAAGTATTACAGTTGTAATCGGTGTAATTGTACTAGCTGGTATTGTTGTAAATAATGCGATTGTAATTGTTGATTATATTAACCAGTTAAAAGCAAAAGGAATGAAAACATACGATGCAATCGTTCAAGCAGTGAAAGTTCGTTTACGACCTGTATTGATGACAGCTTTGACAACCATTTTAGCCTTAATCCCACTCGCTTTAGGGTTAGGAGAAGGTTCTGAAGTCAATCAGCCGATGGGCTTAACTGTCATTGGTGGTTTAATATCTAGTACATTCTTAACTTTAATCGCTATTCCGATCATGTATAGCTTATTTGATCGTGAAACGAGACGAATGAATAAAAAATATGTGACACCAGATGGCCAACTCATTCCAGCTTATTTATTAGAAGAAAAAACGGAAAAAATGAATTCTGAGGAAAAATCAAACGTTCCTGCTACGGAAAGAAATCAGTATAGTAAAGAAGAAATTGTTTCTATGCTTGAACAGCTTTTAAATTTATTGAAAAAAGATCGTGACAATTAAAGGGTCTGATACCAAATATAAGGAAAGGACGATGAATCCATTCACCGTCCTTTCTTTTTTTTTAACATTAATATATCCAAGCTGCCCCTACGATAATTAATAAGATGAATAAGACGACAATCAACGCAAAGCCAGCGCCGTAATATCCATCTTTTGACATTTTTACGCCTCCTTGTGATTCATTTTTACTGTAACATATTCATGTAATTCTTGATTGGTATAGGCGCTTTCACCAAGGTTCATCTAATTTCCTGAATTAGATAAAAAAGATAAAACTTTGTAGCAAATACCTATTGGCTGAATACTATATGAGTGAATTCTTAAAAGGAGGAAAATATCAATGACTCATCATCAACTAAACCATGACGCGTATGCGATGATGCCGCATATGTCATATGGTATGATGGCTCCCCATATGAACATGGAAATGTCGTATGGGAACATGATGCCAAACATGAACATGGAAATGCCGTATGGGAACATGATGCCAAACATGAACATGCAAATGCCATATGAGAATATGGAGACAAACATACATGAAATGAAAAACCAAGATCAAATAAAGGATTTTTGTAAAAAGCACCGCTACTATTATATGATGATGGAAACGGACGATGGGAGACAATTTGATGGAATTATTGAAAATGTAGAACGTGATCGAGTTTATTTATTGATGCCAGCAGGTGATGAGACTGACGAGCGTTCAATGGAAAATGGCCATAATGAGGAGCACCCATATGGATACAGAATATACGGTGGTTACGGTCTTGGTTTCCCATACGGATATGGAGGGTATGGTTATGATCATTTTCCACGCCGTTTCCGTAGATTTCGCCGTTATCCATTTCCTTTTGCAAGAATTCGTCGCTTTTTCTTCCCCTTTTTTTATTAAAAATATTGAAAGTGGTGGAGGTGACCTTGGAAAAAGGTCACCTTATTTCTTGTTTTTACGATAGCTTAAGATAGATCGTTTAATTGCTCGATCACCGTTTTAATGGCTTCATTTTTTACTTGAAAGTATGTTTTCATTGGACAACCTCGTTTTTTTAAACGTTGTAGAACACGATTCATTGTAAACGTGTCTACTTGGAGCTCTTCGTTCACCTCATCCCAAAAAAGTGGGGCAGCAACTGTTCCTCTCTCATTTCCGCGCACGGAATATGGTGCAATAATCGTTTTTCCTTCAGCGTGTTGTATATAATCCACGTAAAGACGAAGTCCACGTTTTTTCTTTAATCGTTCAGTCGTAAAAAAATCGGGGAATCGTTTTGTCAAATAATTGGCAAAAAATGCTGTGAATTGACGGGTTTCCTCAAATGTTAATAATTCTGATGAAAGTGGGATATGAAGTTGGATCCCTTTATTTCCGGATAGCTTTGGAAACGCACGAATGTTTAATCGTATAAAGCATTTTTGAAGTTCAATAGCTGCTTTGACCGCTAAATGAAAATACTGTTTCCCTGGTGGGTCCAAGTCAAAGACGATTTCTTTCGGTCGATGGCTTTTAACGGTATGAAAGGGTATATGAAATTCTATCGCCAATTGGTTCCCTAGCCACATGAGTGTTGAAATATTTTGACAGACAATATATTTAATATCATCTATTTTAAATTTTTGTATAAAAGATGGGGCATAGTCTGGACAATTTTTTTGGAAAAAAGCTTCTCCTAATAAGCCATGCGGATAACGAACGACCGTTAATGCTCGATCATGCAAAAATGGAAGCATAAATGATGAGATGTCTAGTAAATAGGCTAAATAATTTTCTTTTTTCACATTCGTTTTCGGCCACAACAGTTTATCCAAATGTGTAAAACGAACGTCATGATGAATGAAATGATTTTTCAATTTTAGTTGAAAAAGCGTGCACTCTTCCCATGAGTGTTCAAGCGCAAAGGAATGAAAGAAAGGTTCTCGCAACTGTCCTTGTAAAAAGGACAAAAATTTAAGCTTCACACAAATAGCAGGTTCTAACTCGATGAAACTTCCTTTATGGTCGCCGTTTTCTTTGATAATATGGAGCAGAGCTTTTCTTTCTTCTTCCTTCAATCCGTGAGTAAAAGAACCAACTGGAATTATTTTTCCTTTTTCGTGAACCCCTACATGAAAGTAGCCATTCGTTATATTAAAACCTAAAAGAAAAAATAATGCTTCTCGGTAATTTTTTACTTTTAACCATTGTTTTGTCCGTTTTCCTTCTTCCCAGTAGCTATCTATTTGTTTGGCAACAATTCCTTCCCCTTCGTGTTGGACAATTTTTTCCCATAACGGTTGATATGATCGACTCGTTTCCACTAATTGAATGAGCTCCTCTCGGTAAGGATCAGCATGTAGAGGTAAGCCCCCTTGTTGAAAAACCGTTTGCAATGCTTCTTTTCGTTCAAGTAAAGGTGTTTTTGTCTTATCAATTCCTTTAATTGTTAATAAATCAAAAACAACATAATGGCATGTAAAGTTCGCCGAATAATCCTGTATTTTCTCAGGTGATTTTAGACGCCCACGTTGTTGGACTATCTCAAAATTGGCCCGATACCGGGATGCTAAATATACGAGCTCACCATCTAGTATAAGTGGAAGAAATTGTTTAAGAGATGATTTAAGCTTTTGAACAAATTGTGTGATTTCCGGAAAGGATGACGATATATCATGGCCGTTTCGGCTAATCAATACGATCGAATTTTGTTTAATATAAAGAAGAGCCCGAAATCCATCATATTTTGGCTCGAATATCCACCCGTTATCACTGGGTACAGAAAATGTTAAAGTAGGAAGCATCGGTTTCATTTGTTTTCACCTATTTGAAAAAAGGTTAAGCTTTTTTTCTTACAGTCTTTGTTTTTTTCTTGATGGGCGGAGCCGTTTCTCGTGTAATATATACTGATTCTTTTGCGCCATTTTCTTTTGCCCGTTCTATACTTGCTTGTAATGCGCTCATTAAATCCACTACATTTTGTCGTGGTGTCTCTTCTGGGGTTTTTCCTTCATTTTGATTCACTTTCGCTTCGATTTTTTTTAGTAAAGCGATTCGGTAATCGTCCTCATATTTTTCAGGGTTAAATGTTGTTGTCAATTGGTCAATCAGCATAATGGCTGTATTTAATTCTTTTTCGTCGATTTCCACGGTTTCGGGCACACCGGGGATCTCTTTGACATTACGAACTTCATCAGGGTAATGAATCGTTTCCATGACGATACAATCGTTATAAACACGTACAATCGAAAGCTGCTGCTTGGAACGCATAGTGATCTCAGCAATCCCGATTTTTCCCGATGTTTTTAACGCTTCTCTGAGCAATGCGTATGCTTTTTGTCCATTCTCTCCAGGCCCAATATAGTAGGACCTGTTATAATAAATCGGATCAATGTCTTCAAGTGAGACAAAATCAATAATTTTTACCGTTTTATCTTCATGTTCATCTTTCAACTCTTTTATTTCCTCTTGCGTTAAAATGACAAATTTCCCTTTAACGTATTCAACACCTTTGACAATCTCTTCATTGGACACTTCTTCCTCACAATTAGGACAGCGCTTTTCATACTGAATCGGAGTGTGGCATTTTTTATGTAATTGCCGAAGCTTTACATCTTTATCTTCTGTTGCAGCGAATAGTTTAATCGGGATATTGACGAGCCCGAAGCTAATCGAACCTTTCCACATCGTATGCATTTTACATTCCTACTTTCTTTTTGATGTTAGTTTGCGTCTAAAATGGTGATTACATAAATGTGAAATTTTAACAATGTCAAATGGCGATTCGGAAATGTGATGAAACAGAAGGAAAAAGAAGTGAAAAGGATTCGAAAATGTTTAAAACAGAGCATAGAGTGGAAAAAATGTACAACTTTACTCTTGACGAAACGATACGCATTTAATATTATAAGAATGTCAATATATTTGTTTTTTGGTAAAAGGGGAGTAGCGTTCAGAGTCCTGTACTCTGAAAACAAAGTCGTCATTTCATGGAGTCATCTCCATCGGCTTTGTTGGCATGTATTTCCATGTCTAGCAAGACCTTTGCCCGGTGTGGCGAAGGTCTTTTTCTATTGCCTTCTGCTGCACTGAAAATTATATTAAAAATACAGGAGGTTTTAAAATGGACATTGCCATTCTTCTAGAATACGGATGGGTGCTTCTCGTATTAATTTTATTAGAAGGAATTTTAGCTGCTGACAATGCTTTAGTCATGGCTGTTATGGTAAAACATTTACCAGTAGATCAACGTAAAAAAGCTTTATTCTATGGATTAGCAGGGGCATTTGTTTTACGTATTTCATCATTATTTGTTATTTCTCTATTAGTTAATGTATGGCAAGTACAAGCCATTGGGGCCATTTATTTAATGTTCATCTCCATCCAGCATCTTCTAAAAAAGTTTTTATTGAAAGAAAAGAAAGAAGAAAAGGTGAAGGAGAGAAAAGCTTCTGGATTTTGGGCAACGGTCATTAAAGTTGAACTCGCTGACATCGCTTTTGCAGTAGATTCCATATTAGCGGCTGTAGCGTTAGCCGTTACGCTGCCAGCTACGAATTTACCAAGAATTGGTGGTATGGATGGCGGACAATTTTTCGTTGTATTGTTAGGTGGATTAATAGGTGTTGTCTTAATGAGATTTGCCGCAACTGCCTTTGTTCAATTATTGGCAAAACGTCCTAATTTAGAAACTGCCGCTTTTTTCATCGTTGGCTGGGTCGGAATCAAATTGGGATTACACACACTCTCGCACCCAGATATTGGTATCGTTTCTGAACATTTTATTCACTCAACCACATGGAAGCTAATCTTTTGGAGTGTCATCATCCTGATAGTTGTAGCCGGTTGGTTTTTGTCAAAAGAGAAAACAACAGAGAGAGAGAATTCGAAAACGAATTTACCCGCTTCTTAGTGAAGCGGGTTTTGTCATGTTTTCACAGGACAGTATTGGCTAGGGAAACTTGAACCGATAAAATATTACTAACACATTAAATATTTAAAGGGAGAGGGATGGATGGAATTTCTGTTTCAACAATTAGAGATGCATTATGATGAGTTGGTGGAAATTCGTCGATATCTTCATCAATATCCAGAATTATCTTTTCAAGAAGTTCATACACCGAAGTTTATTGCAGACTATCATAAAAAGTTAGGTCTCGAAGTTCGTACAGGCGTCGGAGGTCGTGGCGTCGTTGCAAAGCTAAAAGGAGGAAGGTCTGGTAAAACAGTTGCTTTAAGAGCCGATTTTGATGCACTTCCTATTCAGGAAGAAAATGATGTTCCTTATCGATCCAAGGTGGATGGCGTCATGCACGCATGTGGACATGACGGACATACAGCAACGTTATTAGTTTTAGCTAAAGTTCTTGCAAGTATGAAGGAGCAACTGGAAGGAAATATCGTGTTCATCCACCAGCATGCCGAAGAATTGCAGCCTGGTGGAGCGTTAGCGATGATTAAAGACGGATGTCTAGAAGGAGTTGATGTAATTTTTGGTACACACCTTTGGGCATCTATTCCTGTTGGAGAAATTGGTTACCGCTCTGGGCCGATCATGGCAGCGGCTGACCGTTTTCACATCAACATTCAAGGTAAAGGAGGACATGGAGCACAGCCTCATTTAACGAAAGATGCCATCGTGATCGGCTCTCAACTTGTGACAAATCTACAGCAGCTTGTCAGCCGCAGAATTGATCCATTAAAATCGGCTGTTTTATCCATTGGCTCATTTGAAGCGAAAAATGCTTTTAATATCATTGCAGATACGGCAAAGATGGAGGGAACAGTTCGTACATTTGAAGAAGAAGTTCGAGACTTCATGGAAAAAGAAATCGAAAGAGTTGTAAAAGGAACATGCTTGGCAGCAGACGTCAACTATTCGTATTCGTTTATGCGTGGCTACCCAGCAGTTATCAATCACGAGAAAGAGACAATGTTTTTAGCTGAAATCGCCAAAAAAATTCCTGAGGTTACAAACGTATTTGAAATGGAACCTGTTATGGGTGGGGAAGATTTTGCGTATTACTTGCAGCATGTGAAAGGAACATTTTTCTTCACAGGTGCTGGAAACGTTGATCGAGATATTGTGTTCCCACACCATCACCCTAGATTTAATATTGATGAACGTTCTTTATTAATTGCTGCCAAAGTACTAGGTACAGTAGCTTTGGCCTATTTAAAGAAAGAATCTTTCCAAATAAAAAACAGCTAAAATCGTTTTATGATCGACTTTATCTTTAAAAGCTTGAAGGGTTCTTTCTTCAAGCTTTTTTAATTGAAAATATAATCATTGGAAAAGCACATTTCTTTAGAAATTTTTTGTCATACATGTCATGAAAATGTAAAAAAATTGTGAACATCCCTCATAAAATTCCGTTTCGAACCGAACTCTCTATATAAACTCAATAATTTTTCTAATGCTTCGACATGTGAAAGTAGGATGACTTTATGCTGTATTTTTGTAATCTAAATGTCAAAAAACGATTGGTTTCACATTTCTTCCTTTGCCAGTTTTGTCGAAATTAGCTATTATTATCGGAGTAGGATAGGGAGAAGTAGAGGTGAAACCATTTGTTAAGCCTTTTTATGAAATTTAAAAAGGAAAAAGGTACGTTAGAAGAATTAGTCTTGGAAATACAAAAAGGCGACCTCGAGAAACAAAATGAGCTCATTGAACAATATAAACCATTTATTGCGAAAACGGTTTCTTCTGTATGTAAAAGATATATTGATGAGCAAGATGATGAATTTAGTATCGGTCTCATTGCCTTCAACGAAGCGATTGAAAAATATTCAATAGATAAAGGGAGTTCTTTATTATCATTTGCTGAATTGATTATCAAAAGAAAAGTTATTGATTACATACGAAAAGAATCGAAAAATCAAACAACAATCAATTTTGAGCGGCTTGACCAAGAAGGAGAGGAGCATTCACAAAGTAAAATTGAGGCTAATTTATCTATTGACGAATATAATCGGTTCATTGAACAAGCACAACGAAAAGAGGAAATTTTATATTATCGAAAAGTGTTGAAAGAATTCGGATTGTCTTTTGAGGAGCTCATCGAACAATCTCCAAAGCATATGGATGCTAGAAAAAATGCTATTAAAGTCGCAAAAGCACTCATAGAAAATGAAGATTTAAAAGAGTTGTTTTTTAAAAAGAAAAAGCTGCCGATTAAACAGCTTGAGAAGATAGTTTCCGTCAGCCGAAAGACGATTGAACGGAATCGAAAATATATTGTTTCAATGGCCATTATTTTAGCTGGCGATTATGTATATTTGAAAGAATATATTAAAGGAGTGCTTGAATCATGAAAAGAGGGGTCGTCGTTGAGATTCATCATCAGTTTGTTACGGTTATAACCAATGATGGTCAATTCGTCAAAACAAAAAGAACTAGGGAAAATTATCAATTAGGGGAAGAGGTCACTTTTTATCCAGGACATGAATTAGAAAGTGAGAGCAATAGGGCTTCTATCACAAGCTGGCGATTATTAAAGCTTCCAGTCATTTCTATTTTCGCACTTGTTTTTATGTTATTGATGATTTTTCCTTTCTTTCAAAAGACCGATGCTTATGCTTATATGACAATTGATATTAATCCGAGTTTTGAACTAGAAATAGATGATGATTTTCAAGTTTACCAAATATATGCTTTTAATGAGGAAGCAAAGAGCATATTAGCTCAATTAAAGAATTGGAAAAACAAATCCTTTCAAGTTGTTACAAAGAAGATTATTAAGGAAACAATCAAAGCGGGTTATTTAAAAGAAAAGCAGGAAGTATTAATTACTACTGTTGTAAAGGATGAGGAAAAAAAGGAGAATGTACAGTTTAAGAACGAGCTAGAAGAAGTAAAGAATACCTTAAAAAAAGAAAACATCGGAATTACAATGATTGAATCAGATGTAAAGACGAGAGAAAAAGCGCAAAAGAAAGGAATTTCTACAGGAAAATATATGGAAGAGTACTTAAACGAAAATAAGGAAAATTCATCATTCAAATTAAAGGAAAAGAACGAAAAGGTTCAAACGAATCAAGAACGTAAGGCGTCTGATGTTCATAATAAACTTGAACTGATAGAAGAAAGAAAAAGTTCAAATGGGAAAGAAAAAACGGTACCGGCAGAAGAAAGCAAAAGTTCAATTGCAAAGGAAAAAAACGCACTTAATCCAAATGAAAAGGAAAGACCGATAACGAAGGAAGAGAGAAAAGAACGAAAGAACAATATCGAAACTTCACATCCTATTCCAAAAAATAAGAAAAAGGACTATGAACAACATCCAGTAACAAAACAACGACAAGAGAAAAAAAAGGAAATGAAATAAAAGCGGCTAAATTTTCTAAATCTAAGGAAGCGAATTTCAAGAAGCATCAAATGAAAAACGAAGAAAAAATGGCAAAAAAAGAACAGAAAAGGATAAATTGAATGGAAATCGTAAATAAGAGAAAGAAAAAGCACCGGGTTAGGTGCTTTTTTTCAATGCCCTATCAAATATATATCTATATTAATTACTCTTATTTGGTGTTATTTAGTTGTGCTTGTGCCTGAGCAACAAGGCGTTTCGTCATTTCTCCACCGACAGATCCATTTGCACGAGCTTTAGTATCTGAACCAAGATGTACACCAAATTCTTGTGCAATTTCAGCCTTGAATTGCTCCAACATTTGCTCAACACCAGGAACAAGCAATTGATTACGGCTAGGCATTTTGTTCAACTCCTTTAAAAGCATTGCATGCATTGTAAAGATGGTTGCATGATTAGTATGAGAACTTGAAAATATTTCATTCAGGAAAATTATGTTGTAAATGCTTTTTCGGCATATTGTATAGTCCGAAGTTGAATATGTGAAGATAAAACAGATAAAACGGTAATGACAAGAATATGGGTAATTTCTTTTACCTCTATATGCTGTAAATTCATTTCTTCTTGCAGTAATGAATATATTTCTTTTTCAATTTTTTCCTCAAGCGGGTCTTGACATGATGGCTCGATCATGATATTCCCTAAATTTTCAAGTGTTATTGCATAAATTTGATAAAATCGCAACGGGTTAATTAAATCATCGCTGCGATCTGACAATGTATTAAACACCTTCATGAGCAGACGGCAGATCGTTTCAAAATCAAAGACCGCTTTTAAATCTCGTACGATTAATAATAGAGCTGCTTGTTCAACAGAGTATTTTTTCCCTAATTCTGGAGAACCGATAAGCTCTTTTACATCTCGTTTAATCCAGTTTTGAATAGAAGTAGATTTAAAAGACGTCAACTCACATAAATTACCTAATGCAACAATTTCATTCGTTGACAAGCCATATTCTTTTTTATTTTTTTTTCGTTCAAATTTTAAGATAAATTCAGGGATATCTTCTATATGTACAGGTTGAATGCAATCAGTAATAATTTGTAAAGGTGTTCTTGATTCAAGTCCTTTTAATGAAAATAAAAGCTTTGTCATTGTTATACGATTTAACTTAATTTTTCCCATAATACACCCCAAATCCATTATGACCAAATTTCTTATAAACCTTATTATAATATAAGTTCATATGAACTTAAATTCTGTTTATGTCATTTTTTGATTTAGGCTGCTTTCGTAAACTTTGTTGCTTTTCGACTGTAACGTGGTCGGACAAACCAGTTGTCTGACCATCGATTTCACGATATCGCGTGACATAGCAATTGAATCACTTGCCTATGACTTGTCGAAAAGCAATAGGCAAGCAGTAATCCCTTGTTTAATAATCATACGATTCATAATGAAAATTTTTTTGTTTATGTTAAAAGTAGGAGGTGATTACAATGGACCAGGAAAAGGAACGAGATTTTAAGGAGTTGAACGATCGACTAATTGCCGATCCTCCAAAGGGGCCGTTATTAGCAATCAAAACGAATTTGGATCCAAAGGATGTGTTGGAAGATAATCCGTATGTCAAAAGCGCGGAAGAAGAGATGAAAAAAGACGAATTAGAAGAATTTTTTGATGATGGTGCAAATTAAGGGGGAGCCCCTTAATTTGCTTTTACAGCTTCTAGCAATAAATCGGCAATATGAACAGCTTTTATATTTTCGATTCCTTCTCGTTCGATTCCGAGCTTCATCTGTAATAAGCAGCCAGGATTTGCCGTAACAATCGTTGTCGCTTTCGTTTCTTTCACATGTTCCATTTTATGATCTAGAATTTGCTTGGACATTTCAGGCTGAACGAGATTGTAAATTCCTGCTGAACCGCAGCATCTGTCAGCTTCCTTCATTTCTTTAAATTCGATTCCTTCAATAGCATGAAGTAAAATTCGAGGTGAAGCAAATGTTCTCATGACATTGCGCAAGTGGCAAGAATCTTGGTACGTGATCACTTGATTTGGAAGACGTAGCTCATAACGGTTATGAAAATCTAGTTCCACGAGAACTTCGGTCATATCTTTTATTTTATTCGTAAAGTCTTTTGCTCGATCATTCCAATCCTTCTCATCTTTCAGCAAATGATCATATTCATATAAAAATGCTCCACAACCGCCTGCATTTGAAATAATATAGTCCACTTCTAATTGTTCAAAAGCTGAAATATTTCTTTTCGCCAGCTCCTTCGCTAATTGTTTTTCTCCACTATGACCATGTAGTGCACCACAACAATTTTGTGATGATGGAATAACGACTTCACAACCGGAAAGCCTTAATAGTTCAATTGTTGCTTGATTTGTGTTCAAAAACATCGTGTCCATTAAACAGCCAGTAAAAAAGGCAACCCGTTTCATTGCATTTTCTTTTGCAGCAATATAAGTAGGCCGATTTTTCATTTGTTTATAGGTTGGGATTTTTGGTAACACTTTTTCCATTGTCCGCATGTGCTCTGGAAGGATGTTTATGACCCCTGTTTTTCTCACTACTTTTTGAATACCAGAACGCTGATAAAGTCCGATGACTGAAAGGAGACGGCGCATTCTATTTTGATGCGGGAACAGCTCTTTAAAGACGATATGACGAAACCATTTAGCTGGAGCGCTCTGCTTTTTCGATTGCTGGATAATGTCGCGAGCTTCTTCCAATAAATGTCCATAACGAACACCTGAAGGACAAACCGGTTCACAGGCTCGACAGCCTAGACAAACGTTTAACGATTTTTCCACTTCCTCATTCGGCTCAATAAGCCCGTCTGCGACCCCTTTCATTAAAGCAATCCGCCCGCGAGGCGAGTGCAGCTCATTTGCGCTTGTCTCGATATAGGTCGGACAAGAAGGTAAACAAAATCCACATTTCATACAATTTAATAATTCATCTTCATTTAAACGAGTTTGAAACTCTTTTCGCAGCGTATTTTGTTCGATTGTTTTGGTCATGATGTAACCACCACACGCTTCCGTTCACTTTTAGCAAAAACTTTACCTGGATTCATAATATGATTAGGGTCAAATGCTTGCTTGATTTGCTTCATCGCCAGAATACCGCTTTCGCCTAGCTTAAGATGTAAATAAGGTGCTTTCATTGCCCCAACACCGTGTTCACCTGTAATCGTGCCACCGAGTTCGATGGCTTTTTGGAAAATGGCTTCGAAAGCCTTTTCGACACGTTCCATTTCTTCTTGATCTCGTACATCTGTTAAACAGGTTGGATGTAAATTTCCGTCACCAGCATGGCCAAATGTACAAATACGAACATTGTATTGATTTGCAATTTCTTCAATCGCTTTCACCATTTTCGCAATTTCAGAACGGGGAACCGTTGCATCTTCTAGAATTGTTGTCGGTTTCAAGCGGGCTAACGCCGATAAAGCGGAGCGTCTTGCCGTTCGCAATTCATTGGCTTCTTCTTCTGTTTGTGCGATTTGAACAGAAATGGCACTTTCCTCTAAACAGATTTTTTGAATTTTATCTAGATCACGATCAACTTGTTCCTTATTTCCATCTTGTTCGATTAATAACACGGCTTTTACATTTGTGGGAAGGCCTATTTTCGTAAAATCCTCCACGACCTCCAATGTCGGTTGATCTAAAAACTCAAGCGTTGTAGGAATGATTCGATTTGCGATGATTTTCGAAACAGAACGGGCTGCTGCTTCTAAATCTTGATACAAGGCTAGCATTGTCTTTTTTGTTTCCGGCATTGGGACGAGCTTTAATGTTGCTTCAGTAATAATGCCTAAAGTACCTTCTGAACCGATGAAAAGTCTTGTTAAATCATATCCAGCCACATCTTTCGCTAGCTTTCCGCCAGTTCGAATAATATGACCATTTGGAAGTACAACCTCAAGCCCTAATACGTAGTCTCTCGTTACCCCGTACTTTAATCCTCGCAATCCTCCGGAATTTTCATTTAGATTTCCACCAATTGTAGATATTTTCATGGAGCTTGGATCAGGGGGATAAAACAGCCCTTTTTTTTCTACCTCTTGAATTAAATCTAATGTAATGACACCTGGTTGAACGGTTACGGTTAAATTGTCCTCATCAATTTCGATAATGTTGTTCATATGTTTAAATAATAGGACGATTCCACCTTCGATTGGACAAGTGCCTGCACATAGGTTTGTACCTGAACCACGGGGAACAATCGGAATATTATGGTCATTACATAACTTTACAATTTTTGAAACCTCCTCTGTATTTCGAGGAGAAACGATAGCATCAGGTAGTGATTGGAATTGTGGTGTCGCATCATAAGAATAGACAAGTTTAGCAGCTTGTGAATCTTCAACATTTTCTTTGCCAACAATGTTCTCTAATTGTTTTTTCACCTTTTGCGTTAACATACTTGCACCTCCCTTTTATTAATGGCTGTTTTCGTAAACTTTGTTGCTTTTCGACTGGCCATGAGCCGAACAAAGCACGTGGTCGGACAAATTATATTTGTCCGATCATCGACTTTTGTTCGGTTCACGTCACGCTAGAGCGTGACATAGCAAGCGTATCGCTTGCCTGACAGTCGAATAGCTATCGTATCGAAAAGCAACAATCTTTTAGAAAAGAGCCTTATTAATACAAGCATAAATAATCGAGAGGTTTTGTTACTATATATATACATACAAAAATTAAGCGTTTTCTTTAAAATCTATTGGATATTCATCTAAAAACTTTATCGCTAAATATAAGGTAGTTAAATCTTTAATATACCTTGGACGTAAACTTGTTATTTCCTCCACCTTTTTTAGCCTATAATGCAAAGTATTTATATGAATATGCAATGCTTCAGCTGTTTCTTTCAAAGAATTATTTTTGGCCATGAGCGTGCGCAGCGTTTCCAACAGCTCATGTTCGTGCAAAATTTTCCCAATTGTCCGGTGAACGAATTGCTTTTTTGTCTTAAATGTGATTTCTTGCAGGCACATTTCTAAACCGAGCTCATTTTCAAACACGATGTTATGGTTACTCGTTGCAGCCTTTAAAGCCCGCTCAGCAAGTGAAAAAGATTCTTTTAGCTTTTCAGATGGTACTACGTTTCCAACACCAAAACGAAGATGGATGTGGTAATATTCTTTACAATATTTTACGATTTGTCCAAGCCAGCCTTTTAATTTTTGATCATCAACTGGTAGCTCTACATTTACAATGATAATGATTTTCCCAAGTCCCCATTGAAGAATTAGGGTTCCTTCTGATTGAAATAAATTTTGCAAATCGGCAAGCAAATGATGGTCTTTTAAGGACTGACTCTTGTTATAACCCCCCATGATCACTTGTTTTCGTTTTTGTAAATCAATATGTAGTACATTGGCGCGTTCATAAAAATCATCGGTCCATTCACGTTCATTCAGCCAATCAAAAAGAAAAGTTTCATAGGCTCTTTGCATCCATTCCCGTTGATCATAAAAATAGCTTTCTTGGATCAGAAGCTCTGTCATCTTTTTTAACAATTCACCATACGATTCCACTTGCTTTGGCTCTCCCGTAATGCCAATCACACCAATTACTTCCTGGTGAAAGCAAATCGGCAAACAAATCCCTGCTTTGACACCTTTTAAATGATTTTCATCTTCTTTCGTTATACGAATGGTTTCTTTGTTGGAACAAGCTAAAAGAGCTCCTTCATGAAATTTACCGATTCGCTCAGGCAGGGTACTCGCGATAATCGTGCCGTCTTTGTTCGTTATGATCAGCTGTTCAGAAGTTAACTTTCGAACTTCGTCGATAATTTTAATGGCCAATGACGGTAAAAGCATTGTCGATTCCTCCAGTAAAAATAAATTTTGTCGTAAAAGAATGTGAAAATATCCGTTATGATTGAAAAAAATACATAAAATACCTTCAAAAACTTGTTTATATTCTTTATGATAAAGAACGAAAAGTATAACAAGAGTTGGGGAATGAAGCATGATGAAAAACACACGAAAATGGTTAGACTCTTTGTCACCACCACAATTAATCGTGACCTTTTATTTTTTAGCTGTAACGGTTTCCTTTTTATTATTAAGCTTGCCTTTTGCGAGAAAGCCAGGTGTTGAATGGTCGTTTATTGATTCACTATTTACGGCCGTAAGTGCTGTCAGTGTGACAGGTTTAACAACGGTATCAACAGCTGATACATTTAGTGTTCCAGGGATCTTTTTGTTAGCATTTGTCCTTCAATTTGGCGGTATTGGCATTATGACACTTGGAACATTTATATGGCTAATATTTGGAAAGAAAATTGGTTTGAAAGAGCGCCGCCTTATTATGCAGGATCAAAACCAATCAAGCCTTGCCGGATTAGTGAATTTAATGAGGCAAATATTAACGATTATTTTAATGATTGAACTGATTGGCACCGTTGTTTTAGGAACTTATTTTTTAAATTATTATCCTACATGGCAGGAAGCTTTTTTACAAGGTTTTTTTGCTTCTGTCAGCGCTACGACAAATGCTGGCTTTGATATTACTGGTGATTCATTAGTTCCTTTTGCCAATGATTATTTTGTTCAAATCGTAAACTTTATTTTATTAACATTAGGCGCTATCGGTTTTCCAGTCTTAATAGAAGTGAAAAATTTTATGATATATAAAAAGCAACAATATAGATATCGTTTTTCTCTTTATACAAAGCTGACGACGACCACCTTTTTTGGCTTATTAATCTTTGGAACGTTTGCAATTATGCTGATTGAAATTCATCATTTTTTTGCAGATAAAACATGGCATGAATCGTTTTTTTATGCATTTTTCCAATCAGCTACTACACGCAGCGCTGGTTTAGCGACAATGGATGTAAGCCAATTTAGTGAGCCAACATTGCTCATTTTATGCTTTTTAATGTTTATTGGTGCTTCACCAAGCTCTGTTGGCGGTGGAATTCGGACGACAACTTTTGCCATTGTGCTGCTCGTCTTACTTCATTTTGCCCGCGGATCACGTACCGTGAAAGTATTTCGTCGGGAAATTCATCAAGTAGATATTATGAAATCTTTAGTCGTGACCATCGTAGCATTAATCATTTGCTTTACCGCTGTCATTGTTTTAATGATTACAGAACCGTTCGGACTTCTCCCAATATTATTTGAAGTATGCTCTGCCTTTGGGACAACTGGTCTTTCGATGGGAATTACTTCACAATTATCAACAACAGGCAAAATTGTCATTATGATTATTATGTTTATCGGACGAATTGGGATCCTTTCCTTTTTATTTATGCTGGGACGCCGTGAAGTGGAAGCGAAAATCCACTATCCAAAAGAACGAGTCATTATTGGTTAATAAACCCGAAAAACCGGTTTACTCCTAAAATTGTTTTAAAAAAAGTTCATTAAAAAAGTTCAGGTCTTTATACTGAACTATTTTATAAAATTGGGAAGCCTTTATATACATCTTTTCTATCAAGTGTGTTGATTAACCAATAGTAACCAGTTGGGATGGCTCTATTTCTAGCTTTTCTGCTGGAGTCGGCAAGCTATTCGTTTGCCGACTGGGCATGCTATACGCATGCCCTTCTCAAACAAGAACGCCAGCGGCCGAATGAATTTGCCCGCTGGCGTTTCTTGTTCGAGGGATGTGGCAGATAAGCTTGTGTTCAGCCATACGATTCTGTATGTTTAAGTACAATAATGGATAATCAACACTTGTGCTTTTCTATATGTTAAATGGTGCATAATTTTGGTTTATTTACTAATTATTTCCGTGTCTACTTCATCACAATTTGGAACAACATTAAAATTGAAGGAAGGAGGAATTTTTTCATGAAGCGTAAAGTCGCTCGTAAACAGGCTACTAAACATAATTTCACGCCAACAGAAAGTTTGCCTGATACGGAATTTTCTGCTAGTTACGATAGCGAAAACCCGATTAAAGGTGCCAATCGAAATTCGAAAAAAGGGAATAAAGGAAAAAGATAAAATGGCAAAAAATCAGAAGAAAAATGAAGAACCACAAATACATCAAAAACGGCTCGATAAACGATTCCTTCAGGAAGAATTTGGAGGGGAGCTTGGCGATTATAATGCGCACAAAATTTATGACCTATTAGCAAAAGAAAACAAAGGTAAAAAAGAGGACAAATGTTCAAATAAAGAAAAATAACGTGCATAAAAATCATGTAATGGCAAAAAATAAACTTGCATGATATAAAATCCTTCACATCTAACATTTAGTAACATATCATGCATTAACTTCATCGATGTGCCTGCTATTCATACAGTAGCGGGCATTTATTTTTTTGTAAACTTTAAGGCTATCTTTAGGACAGCCTTAAAGTTTACGCTTTTTCCAACCGCTGTAGTTGATGTTTTGCAGCGGTGAAAACCGATGGTGTTTTTTTATTTGGATGATAATAAACAAGTAATATGGTCGGCTCATGTAAAATGGAACCCGTTTTTTGATAATATTGTAAATCAAATGGAAGAATCTCGACAATGGTATGTTTATATAAATCCTTTTCATTTATTTGGAGTTCAACAAATGCTTCCCCTAATAAATGAGGCTCTTGTAAAATGGCTTCGTAAATATGGCTTAGTTCTTTTTTTGATAATTTTTCCGACCACCACGGTTTACGCGGTTTATGTTTATGGTTGCGCAAGTAGTCGTATTTCATAAACCCTTCAATAATCGGAACATGTTCATTTTTATGAGCCTTTAAATATTCATAAAGCCTTCTAAATAAATCCTCTAATTGATGGCCAATGCGTGCCCAGCCGCGTTCATCCCAATAAATTCCAAATTCTTGGAAAAAGTCAAATGGTGTTTGAAATACATGTTTAACTAAATATTCAATCGTTTCATCCATCCGGTGGTCGTTCCAATATTTTTCTAACACATCTTCTACTTGTTTAATTCGAACGATATCATCAAAGGAAAGAACATTATTCCTTAAAATTTCATATGGTGCATGATCCATGTAAACATAACCATATTTTTCTGCACCAATTCTTAAACCCGTTCCACGAAGCATTTTTAAAAAGCCTAGCTGCAGTTCTTCAGGTCGTAAAGCAAAAACATCATTAAACGTTTTCTTAAATGAATCGTAATCTTCCTCCGGGAGCCCTGCAATTAAATCTAGATGTTGAGCTATTTTCCCGCCGTCTTTGACCATCGTAACAGTACGAGTTAATTTATTAAAGTTTTGCTTCCGTTTAACGAGCTCATTTGTTAAATCATTTGTTGATTGCACACCAATTTCAAAGCGGAACAATCCTTTTGGCGCATTTTTATTTAAAAACTCAATAACTTCTGGCCGCATAATATCAGCTGTAATCTCAAACTGAAAGACAGTTCCCGGTAGATGCTCATCAATTAAAAACTGAAACATATCCATTGCATAACTACGGCTAATATTAAATGTACGGTCGACGAATTTAATCGTTTTTGCTCCATTTTTCATCAAATAGCGAATATCATCCTTTATTTTTTCGCGATCAAAATAACGAACACCGACTTCAATAGATGATAAACAAAATTGACAGCTAAATGGACAACCCCTGCTCGTTTCAATATAAGTTACACGTTTTGAAAGGTGAGGCAAGTCATCTTCAAAGCGAAACGGTGACGGCATCGTGCGTAAATCAATTTTATTACGTTGTGGGTTTACGACAATTTTGTCATGATGACGAAAAGCTAAGCCGCTTACTCGATCAAATTTTTGTCCACCGTGCAGTTCCATTAAAAACTGTTTAAATGTTTCTTCCCCTTCACCGATGACGATAAAATCGATTTCAGGAACTTTTTCCATCCATTCTTTCGTATCATAGGTGACTTCCGGACCACCTAACACGATGATTAAATCTGGTTGAATTTTTTTCAACATTTTAATTACTTTAATCGTTTCTTCAATATTCCAAATATAGCAGCTAAATCCTAACACATCAGGTTTTTTTCGAAAGAGGTCCGTAACAATATTCATTGCAGGATCCTTTATTGTATATTCAGCGATTTGTAGATCAAATTCAGGATATGCATAAGCCTTTAAATAACGTATGGCTAAATTCGTATGAATATATTTTGCGTTTAATGAACTGACAACAATATTCATTTTCAACACCTTTATATCATATTTTGTAACGACATTATTCTATCATAAATTTTAATAAAAAATTTTATCATCATTTATTCTTTTAAATTCGGAAATCAAAAAAGAAGGTGCCCCAATTTTTTATACTTTTAGAACACCTTCTTGTATTTCATGAATAAACTTATTAAGTATTTCATACTTGTTCAGGAGTATAAAACTCTACACCTAAACGTTTGAAATCTTTCTCATTCCAAGTGATGATGGAATTTACTTCACTGAACTGTGCTATGGCGCTTAAATATCCATCCACAAAATCTATGCTGTAATCGTATAAGGCTTTCTCCTTGTCTAATTATATTATACCTTTACATTTTGAGGAGTTAAAGTATTATGGTTTTATCTTTACTAAGTGTTATTTCTTTGATCAAATAATTTTTTTAATAGTAAATAAACCAAAAGATGAGATTTTGTTCTTTTTAACATGTTTTAAGCGCTCATTCCTTTTTTCTTAACGCGAACAGGAAGATTCCCTTTATTATAATACATGATGGTGAAATATCCGATTAAGATAAGGAGGTAAATGAATATCCAAACGTTCAATCCTCCTGAAATAATTGCCATCCCGATAGCGCCTCCAGCCAATACATAATAGCTCATCGGAATGAGAGCCCGACGTATTAAAATTCCTTCTTTCCCAATTAAACCTACTGTTGCAGATGCGGCAACGACGTTATGTACACAAATCATATTTCCGGCAGCTCCGCCAATGGCTTGCAATGCTACAACATAACTCGTTGCGGTGACATCTAGACCGATGTTTTGGGCAGCGCCAAATTGGAAGATCGAAAACATCATATTACTAAATGTATTACTACCAGCTATAAAAGCTCCTAATGCTCCAATTGATGGGGCAAAAAATGGCCATAGCGGTCCGACTACATTTGCTAAACTTTCAGCGAGCACTAAAGGCATGCTCGTCAGTTCTTCTGTTTGTGTATTTAAGAAAATTTTTATCATCGGGACTGCAAATATTAACGCTGATCCTGCACTAACGACCGTTTTTAAGGAATTGGACCAAGCTTTTTGATAGGAGGACCAATTCATTTTATGGAAGAAAAACGTTAATATTGACACAAAAATAAAGATCGTTCCCGGTACATATAAAGGTGAAAGCTTGTAACCAATATTTGTCCCAAAAAAGCCTTCAATTGATAAAGTAACATATTTAGATGTCAACATTTCTTTTACTTGTGGTGATACTCGCGTTAAAACGAGCAAAATTGCGACGAATATATAAGGAGACCATGCTTTTATTAAGGAAAGCTCTTTCCCTTTTATCATTTCCTTCGGCTGTTCTTTATTTAAATTCCCAATCCATTCGGCTTCCCAATTTTTTCTTTCCTCGAAATCGAAAATTTCACTTTCTTTTGGCATAAACATTCCTTTTTTAGCAGCAGGAATAACGATGATCATACCAATTAAGGCCCCGATTAATGAAGGGAATTCTGGTCCTAAAAAGGCTGCAATGATATAGTACGGAACGGTAAAGGATACACCTGCAAATAAAGCAAATTTCCATACTTGTAAACCTTTGCGGAAAGAGCGTTCTTTTCCAAAAAAACGTGTAAGCATGCTGACCATGAAAAGCGGAATTAAAAAACCAACAATTGCATGAAGCAAGCCGACATTTGCTGTAATTTTTAATAAATAGGACTGATATTCCCAATCTCCTAAAGCATTTAACACACTCGGTTGATTAGCTAAGCTCCCATTAACACCGACTAATATAGGTGTGCCAATCGCCCCATAGGAGACGGGAGTACTTTGCATAATGAGCGCAACTAAAACAGCTGCCATTGCTGGAAAGCCAATCGCTACGAGAAGGGGAGCCGTAATGGCAGCTGGTGTTCCCCATCCTGAAGCCCCTTCAATAAAAGAGCCGAACAACCAGGCAATAATGATCGTTTGAATTCTGCGGTCTGGTGAAATGGTAATAAAGCCTTTGCGAATAGTTGCAACCGCTCCGCTCTCCTTCAACGTATTTAAAAGTAAAACAGCACCAAAAACGATTAATAAAATTTCAAAAGAAGTGATCATTCCATTCAGGACAGAGGCGGCAATAACATTTTTGTCTGTTCCCCATAAAAAATAAGCTGTTAACGCGGTAATCATAAGAGCCACTGGCATCGCACGCTTGGCTGGCCATTGCAGCAAGACGAGAAAAATGAAAACACTTACAATTGGGATCATCGCAATAAAAGATAATACCCCTAAGCTCATGGAAATTTCCCCCTTAACAATAATAATGAAAATTCTGATTATTAAAATACTTAAAAATGTTAGGTCATATAGTCATCTGATGACTAAATTATATGATAATGTAACCGTTACCATTTTTCAAGACACAATTTTGCTTTTTTTAAAGGATATCCAGTAAAATAATCGTATGAATATGTTTATGATATTTGTTTTTATAGGAAAATCTCTGAGGTGAATAATATGGAATATAAGCAAATAAAACCGCGAAAAATTTATGAAGAAGTGGCAGAAGCCATTTTAGATATGATCAAGAAAGGAGAAATAAAGCCTGGTCAGAAATTAGATTCTGTTCAGCAGCTTGCCGAAAACTTTAAAGTTGGCCGTGCTGCGATTCGTGAGGCATTAAGTGCATTACGGGCAATGGGGATCGTCGAAATGAAGCAAGGCGAAGGGACCTTTGTAAAAGAATTTGACCCGATGACCTTCACTTTGCCGTTATCAACAGCAGCTTTAATGAACATGGAAGATGTGGAGCATTTATTAGAGGTTCGAAAAATATTAGAGGTAGGAGCAGCATTTGCTGCAGCGACAAAGCGGACAGATAAAGATCTGCAGGCGATGCAGTTTGCCTTAAATGAAATGAAAGGAAATTTAGATGATGAAGAATTAGGAGAAAAAGCCGATTGGCTTTTTCACATGGCGATTGCCTCAGCATCACAAAATCCGATTTTAGTTAGCTTAATGAACAATGTTGCAGGCATGATTGTTGAAACAATGCGAGAAACGCGAAAGATATGGTTATATTCTCAACAAGTTACAGCCGAGAAGATCTTTAGAGAGCATGAAGCGATTTTTAAGGCAATTGAAAGAAAAAATGCTGATGAGGCCCAACATTTAATGCTCGTTCATCTTACAGATGTTGAAAATGTCTTAAAAAAACATCATCTTGCACAGATCAAAACAGGGACCTAAAAAAGGTCCTTTTTCATAATAATATAAATCATTTAGAATACAGCAAAAGTGATCTTTATTCAAGTCATCTGATGACCAGTTGACTAATGAATCAAAAAGAGCTAAAGTTGTAAAAAGAAAGCGTTATCTTACTTATTTGAAAAAGGCTGTTTTGTAAACTTTGTTGCTTCGGCTGTCTTGGAACCGAGTAAAGCACGCGGTTGGAAATTACATTTGTCCGACAATCGACTTTTGTTCGGTTCATATCACGCTATAGCGTCAAAGCAAGCGTAACGCTTGCCAGACAGTTGAAAAGCTAAGCAACAATCTATTAGAAAAGAGTCTTTAAAAAAGAGCGAGGGGAGTCAAATGAAGGTCTCATTATTTGTAACGTGTTTAGTTGATATGTTTCACCCGTCCGTCGGCAAGGCGACGGTTGAACTATTGGAAAGGCTGGGCTGTGAAGTAGAATTTCCAGAAAGCCAAATTTGCTGTGGACAGCCTGCCTATAATAGTGGTTATGTAAAAGATGCAAAAGAAGCGATGAAAAATATGATTCGCACATTTGAAAAGGCGGAATATGTTGTCACACCTTCTGGTTCTTGTGCAACAATGTTTAAAGAGTATCCAAACGTTTTTAAGGATGAGCCATTGTGGGAAGAACGAGCAAAAAAGCTTGCCCGTAAGACATATGAGCTCACCCAATTTATCGTGGAAGTTTTAAAAATTGAGAATGTCGGGGCTAAATTAAAAGGAAAAGCCACCTATCATACTTCCTGCCATATGACTAGATTACTTGGAGTAAAAGATGCGCCATTTATTTTATTAAAAAATGTAGAAGGTTTAGAAGTGATTCCTCTAAAAAATAGTCATAGTTGCTGCGGTTTTGGGGGGACTTTTTCCGTTAAAATGGCGGAAATTTCCGAACAAATGGTGGATGAAAAAGTTCAGAATGTCGAAGAAACTGGGGCTGACTATTTAATTGGGGCCGATTGTGGCTGCTTAATGAACATCGGCGGCCGCATTGACAGAAAAGGAAAACAAGTGAAAGTTTTACATATAGCAGAAGTTTTAAATACATGCGAATCCTAGAAACGGGGGGATAATATGGCCATGAAAATTAGTGAGGAATCATTTCAGGAACGCATCCATAAAGGGATTCAAAATGATTTTATGCGTCAAGCAGTCGCAGGTGCACAAGAGAGATTGCGAAATAGACGGCTGCAAGCAGCTGAAGAGCTTGGAAATTGGGAAGAATGGCGTGCATTAGGAGAAGAAATTCGCAAACATACACTTGAAAATTTAGATTTCTATTTACATCAATTAAGTGAAAATGTCGCCAAACGTGGTGGACATGTGTTTTTTGCGCAAACAGCAGAAGAAGCAAACGAATACATTCGAAGCGTGATTCAAAAGAAAAATGCCAAAAAAATTGTGAAATCCAAATCGATGGTCACAGAAGAAATTCATTTAAACGAATGCTTGGAACAAGAAGGGTGTCAAGTGATCGAAACAGACCTTGGCGAATATATTTTGCAAATCGATGATCATGATCCCCCATCACATATTGTAACACCTGCCCTTCATAAAAATAAGGAGCAAATCCGTGATGTGTTTAAAAAGAAGCTGCAATATACGAAAACAGAAAAACCGGAAGAATTAGCCCTACATGCACGTAATATGTTAAGAAAAGAGTTTATAACGGCAGATGTTGGCATAACAGGGTGCAATTTTGCTATTGCTGAGTCAGGCTCCATTAGTTTGGTCACAAATGAAGGAAACGCACGGCTTGTTACAACAATACCGAAAACACAAATTACAGTAATGGGGATGGAGCGAATTGTCCCGACTTTTGAAGAATTTGAAATCCTTGTAAGTTTGCTTACAAGAAGTGCAGTAGGACAAAAACTAACAAGCTATGTAACGGTGCTATCCGGTCCGAAAGAACAAGGGGACGTCGATGGACCTGAGGAATTCCACTTAGTCATTGTTGATAATGGACGTTCAAAAATATTAGGAACTGAATTCCAATCAGTACTACAATGTATACGTTGTGCAGCCTGTGTTAACGTTTGTCCCGTTTATCGTCATGTTGGCGGCCATTCATACGGTTCGATCTATTCCGGACCAATTGGTGCCGTTTTATCCCCTCTATTAGGAGGATATGATGACTATAAAGAGCTGCCTTATGCATCAACTTTATGTGCAGCGTGTTCGGAAGCGTGTCCAGTCAAAATTCCCCTTCATGAACTACTTCATAAACATCGGCAAGTGATTGTAGAAAAAGAAGGTCGTGCACCCATTTCAGAAAAGCTTGCGATGAAGGCGTTTGGACTAGGAGCAGCGAATCCGGCATTATATAAATTAGGATCCATAATGGCCCCTACCGCCATGAAACCGTTCGTAAAAGATGAAAAGATCTCAAGCGGTCCCGGCCCGTTAAAGGCATGGACACAAATACGTGAATTTCCATTACCAAAAAAAGGCTTCCGTGAATGGTTTCAACAACGAGAAAAAAGGGGTGAACATAAATGAAGGGGAAGATCCACAACAGAGACGCATTTTTAGCTAATGTAGCGGAAAAGCTAGGAAGACAGCGGAGAACTGAAAGGGTTAGAAGGCCAGATTATACATATAAACCGCAATGGGAAGTATTCAAACATCATACGTTAGATGAACTTGTCCAAGTTTTAATCAAGCAATGCCGACAGATCGAAACAGATGCTTATTATGTGTCTAAAGAGTATTTAGTGAAAACAATCGAACAAATTATTCAAAATTACGGAGGGGGTCCTGTCATTACTTGGGAGGATCCACGGTTAGATCAATGGAATTTGCGTCAATGGATTGTTCAAGACCTTCCAAATGAAAATATCGAAACACACATTTGGGATCCTCATCTAGGTGAGGAAAATATTCAAATCGCTGAAAAAGCAAATGTCGGCATTACGTTTAGCGATCTAACACTTGCTGAATCTGGGACTGTCGTATTATTTAGTTCAGAAGGAAAAGGGAGATCAGTAAGCTTGCTCCCTGCAACGTATATTGCCATTATCCCGAAAAGTACGATTGTGCCAAGAATTACACAAGCTGCAAAAATCATACACGAAAGGATAGAGAATGGAGAAACAATCGCTTCTTGTATTAATTTTATCTCTGGTCCAAGCAACTCAGCTGATATTGAAATGAATCTCGTTGTCGGGGTACATGGTCCAATCAAAGCATCTTATATTATCGTCGATGATTGATTAATGAGGATTTTAGGAGAATGAAAATGATTTGAACATAAGTGTTGATTATCCATTATTTTACTTAAACATACAGAATCGTATGGCTGAACACAAGTTTTTCTTCCACATCCTCGAACAAGAACGCTAGCGGACAAATTCATTTGGCCGCTGATGTTCTTGTTCGAGAAGGGCAAGCTATTCGCTTGCCGACTTCGGCAGAAAAGCTAGAAATAGAGTTATCTCAACTGGTTATTATTGGTTAATCAACACGCTTGTGATTCGAATTCAAAATTTTTCGTTCGATTGGTATTCCTGGCAGCAGGAGTCTTAGTTATACAAAGATCCATACCGTTTCATTGCCCGACGCCCGCGAACGCGGTATCCATTAAGCTTCAGGTGGAGATGAAGTCCAAAAAGAAGCAAATGTAGATGATGAATGTCCGTCATGAGGCTTTTGAAGGACATAAATAAGATGGAAAGCATAAGAAATGTCCTTCATAGGACTGATGAAGGACATAAATAGGATAGGAAACAAGAGAAATGACCAAACGTTGTGAAAAACTTGTGGATTCCTTGATGATGCGCTAATCTATTCATGAGACATGAAACTCCTTGTAGGTAGTTGGTAGCACATCTATTCTAACCAAGGAGTTGGGTTCATGTCTCCTTTTTTGTTTGGATGTAAATTTATGTTAGGGAATTTGCTCATCTACATTTAGAAGAAAAACAAGAAGAAATTTACCATTACTTGGTGTTCTCATGTTCGAAAATTGAACATGATGGAGGACTGTAAAAAGCAATGTAGAACTTTTTATAAGTGTATGTCTATTCAGGGGGTGGAAGCTTGAAACAATTTCTCAAAACGATGGATCAAAAGGATCTAGTTCAAAAGCTAACAGCGGAGAATAAACAATTAAGGGAAAAACTAAATGAGTATAAGCTGTTTTTTGAACAGGTGATTGATGCTATTGTGATATTGGATGAGGAGTTTCACTTTATCAATGTAAATGAAGCCTCTTGTCATCTTTTTCAGCTAGTAAAGGAAGAACTATTCAAACGGAATTTTTTTGACTTTATTAATTTAATGCCTAAAGAGGAAGTAGAACGACAATTCACCTATTTGAATAACAAAGGCTGTCATAAAGATGAATTGATCATCAAGTTAGATGATGGGCGCATTAAATATATAGAATATTCTGCACAATCATTTGGTCATCATCATCTTTTCATCATTCGCGACATATCTGCTCGAAAAATTAATGAGCGAGATCGGACGATCAATGAACAACTATTCCAAGATTTATTTGACCGCGCCGTTGATGGGATCGTCATTTTTGATGAAGATGAAAATTTCATTGATGCCAATCATTCCTTTTGTTCGAGTTTTGAAATTAGTCGCCAACATTTAAATCAATATAAATTAAAGGATTTTGTTACAGATGTAAAAATCATTGAACGTATAAAAAAATCATTATATCTGGAAGGAAAAGCAACTGGAGAGCTTGAAGTTCAACTGCAAAACGGTAAAAATAAATTGTTTGAATTTACTTCAACGGCTAATATTTTAAACGGTTTTTACATGGTAATTTTAAGGGATATTACGGAAAAAAGAATAATGGAGCAGCAATTGGAGGAAAGTGAAGAAAGATTTCGTGATGTTTTTGAGTATGCGCTAGATGCAATAGTTATTTGGGATAAAACCGGAAGAATCGTTCGGGCGAACCAATGGGCATGTCGAACTTTTGAGCTGCCGCTTAAACAGCTGCTAAAAAGCCATATATGTGACTTTATTGACCCTAAGGATCCGAAGCTTAGAAAAATTATTCGAAAATATTTTAAAAGCGGAGCAATACGAGAAGAGCTGCTCTTTCATATGGCAAATAATCAAGCGAAGCAATTAGAGTTTACCTCAAAAAGAATGCAAGATGGATATCATATGACCATTTTGCGCAATGTGAGCGATCGAAAACAAATGGAAAAAGAATTGCGAGAAAACGAGCAAAAGTTTCGGAAAGTTTTTAATGGTGCGATGGACGGAATTGTATTGTTTGATGATAACATGAATATTATAGACGCCAACCCAGCTGCAAGCAAAATATTAAGCTTACCTCATCGGAAAATACGAGAGTATAATTTAAATGACTTTATTAGTCGAGAAATGATTGAAAAGTATTTTGGCAATTGTGATAAATTAACGAAAGAATTGCCGTTTACGTTACAAAATGGTGAGGAGCGTATCATTGAATGCTCATTTAAACGAAACATTATTGAAAATATGAATTTAGCCATTTTTCGTGATGTCACAGAGAAAAAAGAAATGGAGGAAAGGCTAAGAAAGTCAGATACACTAAATGTAGTAGGGGAGCTTGCTGCAGGTATTGCTCATGAAATTAGAAACCCTATGACATCGTTAAAAGGATTTATTCAATTATTAAAAGGAAGTATTAGTGAAGATCACTCGATGTATTTTCATGTTATTTCATCAGAACTGAAAAGAATCGAAACGATTATTACTGAGTTTTTAATGTTAGCCAAACCACAAGCGATCCATTATCAACAAAAGCATATTGTCACAATTATGAAAGAAACCATTGAATTATTAAATGCACAAGCCATTTTAACGAATGTGCAAATTCATCTAGAATACGATCCAGTACCTGAAATTTATTGTGAACCAAATCAACTAAAGCAAGTGTTTATTAATATATTAAAAAATGCGATCGAAGTGATGCCAAAAGGTGGAAATATATATGTGAAAATACGTAAAAACACAGACCAAACAATTAAGATTTCAATTCAAGACGAAGGAACTGGAATTCCAAAAGAGAAAATCAAAAAGTTAGGGGAGCCTTTTTACACAACGAAAGAACGTGGAACAGGCTTAGGACTCATGGTTAGTTTTAAAATTATCGAGGAGCATAATGGAAAAGTCGAAGTTCAAAGTAAAGTAGGGTACGGTACAACTTTTTATATTACTTTACCAATTAAACAACAAGATGTTCTTTAGTGGAGGTTCATATGTTTACATATCAGTCAATGAAAACACCAATTGGCCATTTATTTATTGTTGAAGAAAATAAAAAATTAGCGCATATCTTTTTAAATGAAAAAAGTTTTAGAGAATTTCAAATCCAGCACTCTTTACAAAATAAAAAAACAGCACTATTAACTGAAGCTGCTTCACAGCTAGAGGAATATTTTCTGGGGAAACGAAGACAATTTGATTTGCCGCTTAACATGCACGGTACACCTTTCCAACAAAAAGTATGGGAGGCTTTATGCACGATTCCTTATGGAGAGACAAGAAGTTATCAAGAGATCGCCATACAAATTTGTCATTCGAAAGCTGTTCGGGCTGTTGGTCAAGCGAATAAAGCGAATGCCCTTCCAATCATCATCCCTTGTCATCGAGTCATTGGGAAAAACAAACAACTCACCGGTTATGCCGGCCGTCAAATAGATAAAAAAGCTTTTTTACTAGATTTAGAAAAGGCTTATTATCATAAATGAACTGTCCCTAAAGCCAAGTGTCAGACCTCTCAACAAAGAATCAAAATAGAGGTCAGACACTTATGGGACAAACTTTGTGAATGAATGTAATTTCTCATCAGCAACAAAGAGAACAAACAAGAACCAACTAGGGAAAGAGGAGGATGATTTTTTAAGTTGAAAACTTTCAAAATAGGATCATGCCATTAGATGTCTATGATTTAAAAAGCCGTTTAATTTCTTCAAAATAATTACTTGTTATCATCCCTTTTTCTGTAATAATACCAGTAATATATTCATTTGGCGTGACATCAAAAGACGGGTTATACACTTTTACGTCTTCAGGAGCAATCGCTTGACCATTAATATGGATAACCTCCTCTAAGTCTCGCTCCTCAATCGGGATTTCTTGACCCGATTTAATCGAAAGGTCAAAGGTCGAAAGCGGGGCAGCAACGAAAAATGGAATGTTAAATTCTTTCGCTAAAATCGCTAAACTAAAGGTACCGATTTTGTTTGCTGTATCTCCATTTGCCGCAATGCGGTCAGCTCCGACAATACAAGCAGAAATTTTTTTCATCTTCATTGTGTGGGCCGCCATGTTGTCTGTAATAAGGGTTACATCAACACCTGCCTTCATTAATTCCCATGTTGTCAATCTTGCCCCTTGTAAAACAGGACGGGTTTCACAGGCAAAAACTTTTAAATCGATGCCACGCTCTTTTCCTAAATAGATTGGAGCTAGTGCTGTACCGTATCGAGCAGTGGCTATTGAACCGGCATTACAAATTGTCATGATGTTATCTCCATCTTTAAATAGCGGTAAAGCATTCTCACCAATTTTTTTGCAAATTTCTTCATCTTCAACTTGAATTTGAATCGCTTCGTGAATAAGTGCTGTTTTCGCTTCATTGACAGATGTAGCGTTTTCGATACTTTTCACCATGCGCTCTAACGCCCAAAATAAGTTGACTGCTGTCGGTCTTGCATAGCTTAAATAATTTTTGTCTTTTTCAAGCAATTGTTTAAACCTTAACAGTGAATTGGTTTCATATTTACTTGCAGCAAGGGCAAGACCAAATGCTGCCGTAATACCGATTGCAGGGGCCCCTCGTACTTTTAATGTTTTAATGGCTTCAAAGACTTCATCGATCGATGTGAGTGTTAAATACTCGGTCATATGGGGAAGCTTTTGCTGGTTTAAAAGTTGAATCGAGTCCCCTTGCCATTTAACGGAAGTAGGAATATTGAAAGCTTCTGTTGTCATGCTAATGTCTCCTTTACATTTACTATTTCGTTAAAAAGCTGATTGATTTGATCTGTCGTTTGAATATTCCTGCGATTTTTAATAAGCTCTCTTCCGAATTGTAGGGCGTTTTGTTTCGCCGCAATACGAGATTCAAAAGGATTAAGTTCATCAAGGTCTGCAACATGGGCTAATCCAATCGTACGGCGAATGACTTCACAACCAGCAAAGCCAATTGCATCCTCAAATGTTTCCTGTAATACATAATCTAAATACCCATCTACTTTCGAAAAAACTTCGACACTATGCTCTTTCCAAAGGAATGAAAAAGTTTCCTTAAAGGTTTTCCATGTCACATCAATATGGTGGAACAATATTTGCCGTTTGGAATTTGTACGTCCAAAAGCATTTAAAAGAAGATTTGCGATAAACTGTCCTAGGTCAAACCCTAATGGTCCAAAAAAGGCGAACTCAGGATCGATGACTTTCGTTTCTGAATCGCTAGCAAAGATGCTTCCTGTGTGAAGGTCTCCATGAATTAAAGCATCGCTATTTGTTAAAAACTTTTCCTTTAATTTTGCCACTTCAAGAAGCAGCGGCTTGTCCTTCCATAAACTTTCCACATCATTTTTTAACTCCACTTCATAATCATTCGTTTCATGATCAAAAAAAGGATCTGTAAATACTAAATCTTCGGTAATTTTGCATAATTCTGGATTGATAAATTGCTTCAAAAGCTTTTTCTTTTCTTGTGGGTCTAATGCGAAATCAGAAGTATAAAATAACGTCTTAGCTACATATTCCCCAATATGTTGGGATAAAAGAGGATAATTCTTCCCTTTTATTAATCCTTTGCGAACGATATCTAAATGAGATAAGTCTTCCATAATGGTGACAGCTAATTGTTGATCGGAATAGTAAACTTTTGGGACGTACTCTCTAGCAACATCGGCAAACTGTCGTAAAGCGTGGCTTTCAATTGTTGCACGTTGAAGAGTAAGCGGCCAGCTTTCACCAACAACTTTGGCATAAGGCAATGCCTGCTTAATGATGATGCTTTTTTTAGAATGATGATCGACAATACGGAAGACAAGGTTTAAATTACCATCACCAATCTCTTCACAAGTGAGAGCACTTGTATTTGTAAATAATTGCAGTTTTTTCGCTAGCTCGATCGCACTTTCTGTTGTTAACGGTTCGTATTGGCGTGCAGAAATCGTTGACATATTCATACCTCCAATAAATGTTTTGATTGTTAACTGGAGGCTTTTCTTTCAATATCAATAAGAAAAGCCTCTTTCCGTCGGAAAAGAGGCTTGAAGATTTGATCTCTTCGCACCTCTTATCTTCCAGAAAGGTCATACTTTCTGCTGGAATTAGCACCGTGCCTTACTGGGATTTCCCAGGCGCAAAAGCGCCCCATTTTACAATGGTATTACGGTCGGTTGCTGCGGCATCATTGGGCCAAGTCCCTCTTCCGCTCTTGATAAGAGATTATCCATCATTTAATTTTAGCTTGAAAAAACATTAACAAAAATTTCTTGATGTGAATGTTATCAATTTTTGTCCCCTGTTGTCAATCATTTTTTAAAATTTTTTCCTCACATCCAAGTCCTGCTCATAAATTTCGACTCTGCGGTCTGAAAAAACGGGAATCGTTTTCCGGACGGAATCCACTTTTGTTAAGTCAATTTCTGCACTCACAACTTCTTCTTGATCTGATCCTTCCTGAACGATATTGCCCCAAGGATCAATAATCAGTGAATGACCTGGGAAATCATTGTTTGGATCTGAACCTATGCGATTGCAGGCGATGACGTAGCATTGATTTTCGATGGCACGGGCTTGAAGGAGAAGCCGCCAATGAGATAATCTAGATGAAGGCCATTCTGCAACAACAAACAGAGCTTTTGCACCATGTACAGTATGTTTACGAATCCATTCAGGAAAACGAATATCATAACATATAAAGCCGGCACAAGTTTCTCCCTCAAGGGAAAACAAGCTATCTCGCTCCCCTGCAGCTAAATACAAATGTTCATCCATTAGTTGAAAAAGATGTAGTTTGCTATATTCGTGAATGATGCTTCCGCTTCGATCAGCCACATACATCGTATTATAAATGCCATGGTTAGTTTTCTTGGCGATCGAGCCGCCAATGATGTTCACTTGATATTGCCTTGCCCATGTTGAAAAAATTGTTTGAGATTTTTTTCCATTTTCATCCCCTATGTCGTGGAGTCTTGTTAAATCATATCCTGTTGTCCAAAGCTCTGGCATTAAAAGAACATCTGGCTGAACGGTTTCCATCGTTTCTTTTACTTTCCATTCCATTTGTTTTATATTTTTTTCTGGCTCACCGAAGTCGATATTTGTTTGTATGCAAGCAACTCGCCATTTCATTTTCTTCACTCCTAAATAAAAAAATTTCTTTACAAGTTGTTAAATACAATATAAGATGTTTGACTAGAATTTCAAGAACTTTTTGAAAAGGTGTGAAAGAAATGTATTTTGAATCATCAAATCTATTAAAAAATTTGCCGGAGCAATTTTTTGTCCAATTATCTTTAAAGGTCCATGATTATGTTCGAAAAGGTGTTGATGTTATTAATTTAGGACAAGGGAATCCCGATCAACCGACACCAAGTCATATCGTTAAAGCGATGCAAAGAGCAGTTGAAAACCCAGCCTATCATAAATATTCCCCTTTTAGAGGACAAAAATTTTTAAAAGAGGCGGTCTGTACCTTTTATGAACGGGAATATGGAGTGACACTTGATCCAGATAAAGAAGTCGCTATTCTCTTTGGTGGAAAAGCAGGGTTGGTTGAAATACCGCCATGTTTACTAAACAGTGGGGATACCGTTTTAGTACCAGATCCAGGTTATCCAGATTATTGGTCAGGAGTGGCCCTTGCAAATGCTAAGATGGAAATGATGCCACTATTGCAAGAAAATCATTTTTTGCCTGACTATGATGCTCTTTCCGAAGAGGTGAAGCAAAAGGCTAAATTGATGTTCTTAAATTATCCGAACAATCCAACTGGAGCAACGGCCACGAAGGAGTTTTTTCAAGAAACCGTAAACTTAGCAACGAAATATGAAATTTGTGTTGTTCATGACTTTGCTTATGGAGCTATTGGCTTTGACGGAGTGAAACCACCAAGCTTTTTGCAGGTGAATGGAGCAAAGGATGTCGGGATCGAAATTTATACATTATCGAAAACATATAATATGGCAGGCTGGCGAATTGCCTTTGCTGTTGGGAATGAAAGTGTTATTTCCGCGATCAATTTATTACAGGACCATTTATATGTTAGTGTTTTTAGTGCTGTTCAAGAGGCGGCAAAAGTGGCATTAACTGAATCACAATCTTGTGTTCATGAACTCGTTTGCATGTATGAATCAAGAAGAAATGTGTTCATGGAAGCGATCCATGAAATTGGTTGGAAGGCAGAAGCACCTAAAGGATCGTTTTTTGCTTGGCTCCCAGTTCCAAAAGGCTATACTTCTTTAGATTTTGCAAATTTATTATTGGAGGAAGTGCATGTAGCGGTTGCCCCTGGAAGAGGGTTTGGGGATTACGGAGAAGGTTTTGTTCGTGTCGGTTTATTAACAGAGGAAAAAAGAATAAGAGAAGCTGTTAAAAGAATTGAATCATTAAATCTTTTTAAAAATAGTTGACAAAGAAAAGAATTCCTGTCATAATCCAAATTAATTTCATTACGATTTTTCAAAATTGCATATGTGAAATCATTCTTATCAAGAGCAGGTGGAGGGACGAGCCCAATGAAGCCCGGCAACCGACTTAACGTTTACACAGTTAAGCACGGTGCTAATTCTTGCAGCATAGTGCTGAGAGATAAGGATGGGGAGAATTAGCTTTCCAGCCTCTTCTCGCACCTGCGGTGAAGAGGCTTTTTGTTTAACTGTGATATGCACATAAAAATCGTAAATGGAGAGGAAATACACAGCGATTCCATAAGGAAGGTGACTTCATGAGTCAGTTGATTGCAACCTATCTTATACATGACCAAAAAGGTCATTTTGCTAAAAAAGCAGAAGGCATTGCTTTAGGGTTAACAGTAGGTTCATGGACGAACTTGCCGTTACTCGATCAAGAGCAATTAAAAAAGCATAAAGGGGAAGTGCTTGATATTCAAGAGCTAGCTGAAGAAGATCCCTTACTCGGTCAAAAGGGGATTGTTAAAATTGCTTATCCAATCATTAACTTCAGTGCAGACATTCCAGCGATTTTAACAACCGTTTTTGGCAAGCTTTCATTGGATGGAGCGATTAAATTAATAGATCTTGATTTTCCTAATGATTTAAAAAAAACATTGCCTGGTCCGAAATATGGTGTTGAGGGCATCCGAGAACAATTAAATGTTTATGACCGTCCGCTTCTTATGAGTATTTTTAAAGGGGTCATCGGTCGCGATTCAAATTATTTAGAACAACAACTGAAAGATCAGCTTTTAGGTGGAGTCGATCTCGTTAAAGATGATGAAATTTTGTTTGAAAATGAACTGACTCCGATTGATAAGCGGGTGAAAATTGGCCGCAAAGTTTTGCAGGAAATTTATGAACGAACTGGTAAACAAGCATTATATGCGATCAATCTTTCTGGGAGAACAGAGGAAATCAAAGATCGAGCCAAACGGGCGATCGAAAATGGAGCAACCGCTCTATTGTTCAATGTTTTCGCCTATGGATTAGACGTTTTGCAAAGTCTAGCTGAAGATTCGGAAATTCAAGTGCCTATTTTAGCTCATCCGGCCATTAGCGGGGCATTAGCAGCGTCACCATCTTACGGATTTTCCTATCATCTATTGCTTGGAAAACTCGTTCGCTATGCTGGAGCCGATTTTTCCTTATTCCCATCACCGTACGGAACGGTTGCCATTCCGCGAGCTGAGGCTTTAAAAATTGCTCTTAGCTGCTTAAAGGAAGATGATTTTAAACAAACATTCCCAGTCCCATCAGCTGGTATTCATCCTGGGCTTGTTCCGCAATTAATTGTTGATTTTGGAAAGGATTGTGTAATCAATGCAGGTGGGGGAATTCATGGACACCCATATGGAGCAGAAGGCGGCGGCAAAGCTTTCTTATGTGCGATCGAATCTGTTTTATCTGGTCGATCGTTAGTCGAAGCTGCGAAAGAAGATGCCAACTTAAATCAAGCACTAAAGTTATGGGGGAACCTTGAGGTGAAAGCATGAAAAAACCGTTAATCATTTGTGACTTCGATGGAACCATTACGAAAAAAGATAATATTATTTCGATTATGAAAAAGTTTGCTTCACCCGAATGGGAGAGTGTAAAAGATGCTGTTTTAGATGAAGAAATGTCGATCCGTAAAGGGGTTGGCAAGATGTTTTCTTTCATCCCATCCTATCAAAAATATGCGATGATAGAATATATTTTATCAACAGCTGAAATACGTGAGGGCTTTAAACAATTTGTTGAGTATACCGAAAGAGAAAACATTCCTCTTTTCATCGTTAGCGGTGGTATTGACTTTTTTGTTAAACCATTGCTGAAGCATCTTATTGCGGAAGATCGGATATTTTGCAACGAGGCTGATTTTTCACATGATTTTGTCGAAATCCAATGGCCTCATTCTTGTGATGATCAATGTTCGAATGATTGTGGCTGCTGTAAGCCTTCTATTATCCGTAAAATTCAATCTAAAGATAACTTTGTGATTGTTATAGGGGATTCAATTACAGATTTAGAAGCAGCCAAACTAGCCGATTTTGTGTTTGCCCGTGATTTATTATTAAAAAAATGTCAAGATCTCAATCTTCCGCATCGAAGCTTTGAAACGTTTACTGACATTATTACTTACCTTCAACATTTAAACGAAATGATGAAAGCGTCTGTTTAGCTCTTGAAAACGATAATTTTTTCAGCTGAAATTGATTAAGAGAGCTAAAGCTTCGAGCTAGACAAGGGAGATGAGCGTATGAATGATAGAGATAAAAAGTGGGGAGAGCTTGCTGAAATTAAAAGAGAACTAGCGGAACGAGATTGGTTTCCTGCGACGAGCGGAAATCTAGCTATTAAGGTTAGCGACAAACCGTTAACCTTTTTCGTAACAGCAAGTGGTAAAGATAAACGAAAACAAACAGATGAAGATTTTATTCATGTTGATCAAAATGGTCTTCCATTACCCGGACAAAAAGGGAAGCCTTCAGCGGAAACGCTTCTTCATGTCGAAATTTTTAAAAAAACGAAAGCTGAATGCAGTTTACATGTTCATACGGTCGATAACAATGTAATTTCCGAGCTTTATTATGAAAAAGGGTCAGTTACCTTTAAAGGTCAAGAAATCATGAAAGCGTTCGGTCTATGGGAGGAAGATGCGGAAATAACAGTACCGATTATTGCTAATCATGCCCATATCCCGACATTGGCAGCCGAGTTTTCGAACTATGTAAAAAAAGATTATGGAGCGGTCCTCATTAGAAATCATGGGATTACCGTTTGGGGACAAACACCTTTTGCAGCAAAAAAATATTTGGAAGCTTTCGAATTTTTATTTTCTTATCATGTTAAGCTTAAACTTTTCTCAATAACAAATCAATAGAGGAGGAATTAAAATGGCAACCATTCGTATTCATAAGTCTAATAAACGAATTGAAGAAAAAGAGAAAGTCATTCATTTTTTAGACGAACAAGGGGTTATTTATGAACAATGGGATATTTCCAAACTACCAGAGTATTTAGTTGAAAATTATCAATTAACAGATAAAGAGAAAGAGGAAATTTTATATATTTTTAAAGAAGAAATCGAAAATATTTCTGAACGACGCGGCTATCGAGCACATGATGTCATTTCGTTATCAGAAACAACTCCGAATTTAGATCAATTATTAGAAAACTTTAAAAAAGAGCATCATCATACAGATGATGAAGTGCGTTTTATCGTAAGCGGACACGGTACATTTGCTATTCAAGGGAAGGATGGACAATTTTTTGATGTAGAACTAGAGCCTGGCGACTTAATTTCGGTACCAGAAAATACGAGACATTACTTTACACTGCAAGAAGACCGCCGGGTTGTCGCTATTCGAATTTTTGTAACGACAGAAGGCTGGGTGCCAATTTATTAAAGAGATAAATGTTGAGAGGCTGCCAAAAAGGGTGCTAACCCCTCTACACAGCCTCGTTTTTTTCATGTACTGGCCACAAATGGGGTAATGTTGTGAGAAGAATCAATTGTAAGGGGATGAAAATTTTGTGAAAGCCAATGAATCGGAAACCATTTCATTTACGGTTGGATAATACAAAAATTTTAAATTATTAAAACTACTGAAAGCGTTGACAAATTAATTAAAAATAAGGACAATATACTATATATTATAAAAATTAAATATTTTAGAAAATTATTTAAATATTAAAACAAGGGGGATAGGAGATGAAGCAATCGATGTTAACAAAATTTAGCCAAACAATATGGAATGATCATGTCCAATTAAAGCAAATGTTTGCGCAATTTTTGCCAACCTCAACAATGGAGACGGACAAGAAAGGTTCTACTCCACTTCAACCAAATCCACTAAATTCGTATAGCGGTAGACAAAAAGTTGGTCTTATTTTAGGTCCGTTACTGTTTTTTTTGATTTTAAATTTTTTTCATCCTGAAGGAATGTCAAAAGAGGCTTTAGCCGTTTTAGCAAGCACAACTTGGATAGCTATTTGGTGGATTACAGAAGCTATTCCAATTCCTGCAACATCATTATTGCCAATCATTTTATTTCCATTAACGGGCGCATTAGATGTCGGTACGACGACATCTTCATATGGAAATGATGTCATTTTTCTATTTATGGGCGGATTTTTAATAGCGTTAACGATGGAAAGATGGAATTTACACAAGCGGATCGCCTTATCGATCATATCTATGATTGGTACAAATATGGAACGGTTAGTGTTCGGATTTATGTTGGCGACAGCCTTTCTTTCGATGTGGATATCGAATACGGCAACGGCTATGATGATGGTGCCAATCGGAACAGCGATTGTGTATAAAGTAAAAGAGGCTGTATCAAAAGAAAATCTAGCTAGTAAAACGAATGATGCCGAAACATTTGCGAAAGCGTTAATGCTTGGAATTGCGTATTCAGCTTCCATTGGAGGATTAGGTACGTTAATTGGAACACCACCAAATGCCCTTTTTGCAGCCGTAGCAGGAGAGCTTTTTGATGTGACGATTTCCTTTTCAACATGGATGCTATTCGGTGTCCCAATTGCAGCGTTATTACTAATTGGCTCATGGTATTATTTAACGAAAATTGCGTTTAAAATGAAGCTGAAAAATTTCCCAGGTGGGAAAGAAGTCATTCAAAGTGAGTTAAAATCATTAGGAAAATTATCTTTTGAAGAAAAAATCATCTTTACAGTATTTTTATTCACATCCATTGCATGGATCAGTCGCTCATTTATATTAAGCAAATGGATTCCAGGCATTAATGATACAATCATTGCCTTAATAGGAGCTGTCATTTTATTTGCTATTCCATCTAAAAATAAACCAGGTGCTTTTCTTTTAGATTGGGAGACAGTGAAAAAGCTGCCATGGGGTATTTTACTATTGTTTGGTGGAGGACTTGCCATTGCGGCAGGTTTTAAAGAAACGGGATTAGCACAATGGATCGGGGAAAAAATGACGTTAGTATCAGGCATTCACTTTATTTTGATTTTAGTAGTCGTAACAACAATTGTCATCTTTTTAACGGAAATTACATCAAATACAGCGACAGCAACGATGATTTTACCAATTATGGCATCATTAGCTAGTGCAATTGGTGTTCATCCATATGCTTTAATGGTCGCTTCTGCTATTGCCGCATCTTGTGCTTTTATGCTTCCTGTAGCAACACCACCAAATGCTGTCGTTTTCGGGTCCAATTATTTGAAAATCGGTGATATGGCGAAGGCAGGATTTTGGTTAAATGTTGTGTCCATTATCGTAATTGCTTTCCTCATATACTTATGGATGCCGATCGTTTGGGGAATTGATATACAGCACTATCCAGCGGATTTTAAATAAAATGAAAAGAAATATATGGGTAATCAATCAATAGAGGGTGCTTAATCGGCACCCACTTTCTAAATTCTATTCTTTTTTCATTTCTAATAACCTTGTCTTGAGCTCATTTTCCATCTCGATTAATTGCTGTTCGGCCTGCATTCTTTTCATTCGGCCTTCATCTTGAATACGTAATGTTTCTTGGATGGTGGAGATAAGGTGTTCTTGTGTTTTTTTCAATGTTTCAATATCAACAATGCCGCGCTCATTTTCTTTTGCGGTTTCAATCGTATTCGCTTTTAACATTTCTGCATTTTTCAGCAATAATTGATTGGTCGTATTCGTGACTTGTTTTTGTGCTTCAAGAGCACCTCTTTGACGATATAAGGTAAGAGCAATAGCAATTTGATTTTTCCATAAAGGAATAGACGTTAAGATCGATGATTGAATTTTTTCTGCTAACGTTTGATTCATATTTTGAATCATTCGAATTTGCGGTGCGCTTTGTATCGTGATTTGTCGGCTGAGCTTTAAGTCGTGCAAACGCTTTTCTAAGCGATCTGCAAATTGCATAAGGTCGTTGACTTCTTGAATCATCATTTGGTTATTCAACTTTTCCGCTTTTTTTCTCATTTCAGGAATGATTGTTTGATGAAGCTCCTCTAGCTTTAGCTCACCTGCAGCGATATAAATATTTAATGCATCAAAGTATTCTTTATTACGGTCATAAAGCTGATCAAGCATTTTAATATCATCAAGTAGCGTTTTTTTCGATTGCTCTAAACGAACGGTAATCCGTTCTACTTGAGCGCTTATTTTTTGGTATTTGGATAAAAGCTCTTGAATAGACCTCGATAGTTTTCCAAACAGTCTTGAGATTAGATTCTTTTTTTGTTGTGTCAATTCTTCAGGGTTTACTTGTTCTAATTTATTCATCAAGTCCTTTAAAATATCACCAATTGGAGCAACATCTTTCTTTTGGACATGATCAAGCATTGATTGAGAAAAGCTAGAGAGCTTTGCTTGGGCATTTGCTCCAAATTGTACGATAGCCTGTCGGTTGGAATGATCAATTTGTTTGGCAAGAGTATATGCTTTTTCGCGATGGTCATTTGGGAGCATATCAACTAGACGCTTTGACTGGTCAGCTGTTTGAACAGTTTGTTCGACTAAAACCGAATGATCTTCCTGAAACGGATGAGCTAACAATTCGTCTAATACTCGCTCATGTTCTTGATTATTCTTATCTTTCATCTTCATCACCTCTCTACATTACTCTTATCTGTTTGTTTTTTCGCAAAATCTAGCTCCCATTTTAAATCGTTCAGGTCGTTTGAAAGTACATCAATTAAATCCTTCTCCAAATGGTTATTTAGTTCACGAAGCGTTTTTTTTGTTACTTCTAGAGAATGGCGAATATCAGCATCTTTTATTGGTTGTGAAGCTAATTGCACATATTTTTCCGACAATTCGACACAAGAATCTAAGTGATAGTAAAAATATTTTTCACCTTGATAAAATCGTTTTGGCTCATTTTTTACAATTTGGTATATGCGCCTTGATAGTCGATTGATATCAAATAAAATTTTCCATGAATCAATCGTTCGTGCTTTAAACAATGTTCGTTGCAGCCGGATTTGCTTTTGCTTCGCTTCTTTTAAATTTCGATGAATATACGCATACTCTCTTCGTGAAAGGCCATTTGTTTTTAATAATTTTTGTTTTGTTAAGAGCTGAGAAATAAGAAAAACGAAAAAACCAATCATGAGAGAAAGCATTACAGATAAGAAAAAGGAAGCGTTAAAAGCAAAAAAGATGATAAACCAGCTTATAACCATCGTTAGAAAAGAGAAAATGCTTCTTATAAGGAAGGAAAAAATGGATCTCATACATCTCGCTCCTACTAAAAAGTTCTTTAATATATTTACGTTTCATTCTTCTAACAAGTTTCGCTATTTTTCAATTATATAAGTTGAAATTTTGTTCTACACTCAGACGATTACTCCATAAAAGACGAAAACGTTAAAGTTTCAAATAGAAACAAAAAATCGGAAATTCTTTATTGCAACTTAACATAGATGACATTTTTGTTTTGGAAACTGTTATACCATATTACATCATTTTAAATGGTACATATAATCATCCAGAATTTGAATATTTTATTGTAAATTGAGCAAATTATGAAAGCATGAGTTTGGAAATATACTTAATCTCTCAAACATGAACATAATCGGCCAATTCATTTGTCCGACAATCGCCATTTGTTCGGTTTATGTGTCACACTAAAGTGTGACATAGTAAGCGTGTCGCTTGCCTTGACAGTTGAAAAGCTAAGGTTGTAAAGCAACAATCTTTTAGAAAAGAGCCTTTTTAAAACTGTAGCATCACTTGTAGCATAAGGTTTCTTCTTCTATCAATGGAGGGCTGTGTGTGAAAAAGTTAAAGAAAGATGAAAAGCCGCGTTTTATTAATAATCATTCTTATAAAATTTTGAATCAGCGTCCAGTGTTGGCAACGCAAAATTTATATCAAAATGTAAAGTTTATAGAAGATGCCTTATGGAATACGGAAGATTTGCAAAAAAAAGAATTGATGTTTAGCCAAAAACGTTGTGTGATTCTTTATTTTCCAGAATTGATAGATAAAAAAGGATTAAAGACGAATATCATTCAGCCTATTTTAGAAAAGAAGAGCGGGAACATAGAAGAAATCATCACAGTAGAAGCAATTGAAAAATCGAACAATTTAAATGAAGTGAAGATGGGAATCATTCGAGGCTATTGTGCCTTTTTTATGGAAAATAATGAAAACGTTTATTTGTTTCATATTCCATCTTCGATTACGCGTGACATTCAGGAGCCGACGAATGAGCAAGTGATCCGTGGTTCCCATGAAGGTTTTGTAGAAGATATACAAAAAAACCTTCACCTTTTAAGGAAGCGGATCGAAAATCCGAATTTAGTTGTTCGTTATATATCACTAGGAGAAGCATCAGATACGAAAGTTGCGATCTTGTCGATTAAAAACTTAACAAATCCAAAGCTTGTTGAAGAAGTGGAAAAACGGGTCACGTCCATATCAGTTGATTCTGTTCAAACTCTAGGTTATATAGAAGAATTTATTGAGGACAACCCTTTTTCCCTTTTTCCACAAATTTTAAGTACTGAAAGGCCTGACCGTGCGGCGTCCATGTTAATGGAAGGTCGTGTCGCTTTATTTATGGAAGGTAGTGCCTCTGCCTTAATCATGCCGGTAACCTTTTTTACTTTTTTTCAATCTCCGGATGATTACAATAGTCGTTTTTACGTTGGAACTCTTTATCGATTGTTCCGATTAATTAGTTTTATTTTAGCTGTAACACTTCCTGCTCTTTATATCGCAACGGTTTCCTTTCATTTTGAAGTCATTCCTACTGAATTGTTATTTACAGTAAAAAGTTCACTTGAGTTCGTCCCTTTCCCCCCAATGCTTGAAGCTTTAATTATGGTTGTCATTTTAGAATTGCTTAAGGAAGCATCTGTTCGTTTACCGGCACCGATTGCCCAAACGATCGGTGTTGTTGGAGGGTTAGTTATCGGAACAGCTATTGTTGAGGCTAGTCTCGTATCCAAAATGATGATTATTATCGTTGCTTTAACAGCCATTGCATCATTTAGTGTTCCATCAAATGAAATGAGCATCGCATTAAGAATCATTAGCTTTCCTATGATGCTAGGAGCTACTTTATTTGGTTATTTAGGAATTGAAATGATCTTAATGTTTTTGCTGATGCATCTGTGTAAACTGGAAAACTTCGGGACTCCGTATTTCGCACCTTTTGCTCCATTGAGGATGAAAGATTTAAAAGATACGATTGTGCGAATGCCTGCATGGAAAATGAATAATCGTCCACTTGACCCTCATCCACAAGCGATGAAGCAGCAGCATATTTCGAGGGAGTGGAAACGGAATGGAAAGAAATAAAGATTATATTACACATATACAATTATTTTTTTTCGTTGTACAAACCCAAGTAGGAATAGGGATTTTATCTTTGCCACGTGATCTCCATCAATATGCAAAGGCAGATAGCTGGATTTCATTATTAGTTGCTGGATTAGCTAGTCAGCTGTTTATTTTCATTATGTACTTCCTTTGTAAACAATTCCCATATTTAAATTTGTATGAATTTACATCGAAAATTGTCGGAAAATGGATAGGGAATTTCTTTAATATTCTGTTTGTCGGATATTATCTTCTCATTAGTAGTTTAATTATCATATTGTATACATCTATTTTAAAAAATTGGATTTATCCAACTACGCCAGTATGGGTTATGAATTTATTAGGCATATTCACGATTTTATATTTTGCAAGTCAATCCTTTAAGATTATAGCTAGATTTTATACTTTTGTTTCCATTTTTTTAATCATTTTATTAGGGTTAGTCATTTTTTCATTTACAAATATTGATTTCCGCTATTTATTTCCAGTCGGTCAAGCGGGATTAAAAAACATCTTATTAGGTGCAAATCAAGGAATTATAGCGATGTTAGGATTTGATGTGCTCCTCGTTACGTATTCACTTGTTAAATCTGAAAGTAAAAAAATTATCAAATCGATTTCACTCGCAAATGCATTTGTTACGTTTTATTATTTATTTATCGTCATGCTAGCGATCATGACTTTTTCACCAAAAGCGATGACTCTCATCCCGCAGCCGGTGCTATATATGCTAAAAGCGATTAAGTTTTCAGTCATTGAAAGAATCGATATCGTGTTTTTATCCGTATGGGTTGTTTCTGTTGCCACCTCTTTAACGACATACAGTTATTTGGCGGCAAAGGGGTTAAGCCATTTTTTTAAGAAACCTCATCAACGGATGGTTCCTTTTGTGGCAGTCATAGTCTTTGTCATCAGCCTTATTCCGCAAAAGCCAAGCGCAATTGAAGCTTTTGGAGAATTCATCGGGAAGGTTAGCTACTTGTTTATAGGAGGCATCCCATTTTTATTGCTCATCATCTCTCTTTTTTTAAGGAAAAAATTAGGGGAGTTACAAAATGAATGAAAGTAGAATTCTATTAGTAATATTTATCATCTTAACCTTATTAACCGGATGCTGGGATCAAAAAACATTAAAACATTCAAAATTTATGTCAATCATCGGCTTTGACATCATCGATGATCAAAAATATTTCGTGACAACAGCGATCAATTTATTTAAAGAGATGGGGGAAGCAAAAGAGCAGATGAGTGAAATTGTCATGGGTGAAGGATATACAGTGAAAGATGGTTTTTTAAGCTTAGATCAAATGATTTCAGACGAGCCTTTACCGATGAAACTCAATTCCATTTTAGTTAGTGAAGACGTCGCAAGAAAAGATGTTTATCAAGTATTAGATACGTTTTTTCGTACTCCTGAAAGCCCGTTGGGGGCGAAAATTATTGTAGTGGAAGGAAAAGCATCTGATGTTATTCAAGTAAAAAAGGTAGGGGAAACGAATATTGGTGATCATTTGCGAGATTTAATGATCAGTGCTGAAGATGATTCACTAATTCCGAAACAAACAGCGCTATTCACTTTTTCCTCTCTCTTTGATCCTGGAAAAAGTATTGTTCTGCCATTTATTAAATTAGCACAAGGGAAAATTGAACTGGGAGGTTTAGCGTTATTCCATCAAAAACAGATGAACGGGAAGTTATCAAGTAAAGAGACGCAAATTTTTATGCTTTTAGCTGACAAAATCGATCAAAATATGATATTTACGGAAAAAATAAATTTACAAGATCAACATCATGAAGGCGTCTATATTACGATAGAAGTAAAGGATATGAATCGGAAACTATCCGTAAAAGCAAAGGATCCTAATGATATTAAGGTCATGATCGATGTTCAATTAGAGGCTGAAATTATCGAATTTCCATCAGATCAATTAGAATCGAATAAATTGATCGAAAAAATAAATCAAGTATTAACAGAAAAGTTGACAAAAAATGCGGAAAAAGTAGTGAATACATTGCTTGATGCAAATTGTGATGCCTTCGGGGTTGGCAGAGAATTGATTGCTTATCACACGGAAATATGGGATCAACTAGATTGGGAAAAAGCATACCCTTCTATTAAAATTCAACCGAAAATCAAAGTGGATATTCGAAAGACTGGAATCATTAAGTAGATGCGAAACCGAAGGCGAGCGCTTTGGTTTCGCTTTTTGAATGGATTCGATAACAAATTGACGTTGTCGTTAAATTTACGTAAAAAGAGTCGAGGTACAATTTTTTTCGCCTAATGGCTTGATAGGTAAGTTCTTTATAATCTCAGCTTTTCATGAATAGGAATGGGCTTTGTTTCAACTTTTCGAGTAAATGATAGAACACCTAAAATAATCATAATCGCACCAATGAATTGGCTAAATCCTAATGTTTCTCCTAATAAGAAATAAGCAAAAATCGCTGTGAAAAGAGGATTAAAATTCAAAAACATTCCTGATGTCGTACCGCCTATATGGTGAACACCGATGTTCCAAAATACCATCGCTAAAACGGTAGAACCAACCACTGTATAAGCTACAGCGGTCCAAAAGGATAGCGGCCCTTGGATCGAAATCATTTCTTTTGCCGTAAACGGCAGTAAAAATAAAGAGCCAAATATCCCTGACCAAAAAGTGGACATATACGGAGATACATATTTCATCGCTATTTTTCCAGCTACAGAATATCCGCCCCATACTAAAACAGCTATCAGCATATAAATATCGCCAATATTAAATGCGGTATGGCTCCAAATATCATCAAATTGTCCATTTGTTAAAACAATGAATACACCAGCAAGTGAAATGAACATAGCGATCATTTGGCGAAATGTCAATTTTTCTCTCAAAAAAATAAAGCTCATAACGGCTATGGAGATCGGATTTAATGTCGATAGTAAACCTACTGTATCCGCACTTGTATTTTCAAGAGCTAAATATAAAAAGACATTAAAAAAAATAATACCGGTTAATCCCATCATCATGAGAGGAAGGATTGCTTCTTTCGGTATTTTAAATGAGCGTTCTTGATAATATACGATGAAAGCTAATATCAAAACAGCCAGAATCCAGCGCAATTCGGTTAATACAAATGGTGAAGCATGGCCAACCATAAATTTTCCAGAAACAAAGTTTCCTGCCCACAACATACTAGTTAGTAATAATAGGGCATAGTATAGCTGTTTCATATTCTTCATCTCCAAGAGAAAATAATATTATATTTGGCTATTTTATCGATTTTTTTCGTATTCGTAAAGAGAAATGCTCGCACGTTTATTTCAAATAGAAAATAAAAAAATAGCAAAAAATTTGTCTAATTTTGCGATTATATTTACAAAAATAGTAGAATCTGTAATAATACGATAGTGCGTATATTGAACGCATGTTTTGAGGAGGTAAAAGGTGGATGTCAACAGATGAAAGGATATTAAGAGAAAAATTATTTGTAGAGATTTCTCTAAAAAGACAACAATTAATCGAAACGGCTAATTTGAAAGGATATACAAGTCAGGAAACAATACAAATTAGTCAAGAATTAGACAAATTGATAAACAAATACCAAAAATTAACATTTTATCAAAATCCCTTCAAAAGATGGTTAAAAATGTTAAGTATTAACAAAATTTTCGATCATTCATTAAAAAAACAAAACAGTATTTAACATTTTGTCGATCTATCGTGAGAATCGAATAAAGATATTAAGTGACTAGAGTTATTCAGATCCCTCTGAAATAAATCTAGTATTTTTTTTATTTAGGACAAGCCGACTATTAATTTTATATCGGGTTGTCTTTATTCATGAAAAATATAACTAAATACAAGTGTTGATTATCCATTATTTTACTTAATAATACCGAATCGTATAGCATGCCCAGTCGGCAAGCGAATCGCTTGCCGACTCTGGCAGAAAAGCTAGAAATAGAGTCATCTCAACTGGATTATATTGGTTAATCAACACGCCTGATAACTAATATCAATCATCTTGAAGATTTTCGTTATCATTCGGGAAGTTTATTGGAAGGGTAATGGTTACACACGTTCCTTTATTTATTTCACTATTAATGTGAATCGATCCATCATACAAATCAATAATGCGTTGACAAATGGCAAGACCTAAACCTGTTCCACTATCTTTCAAAGTGAAAAAAGGATCAAATATTTTGTTTATTATTTGAGGTGGAATCCCTTTACCAGTATCACGGATCGTTAAGATCGCTCTCTTTTTATTTTGCGTAGCAGAGATCGTTAATGCTCCTTCTGAATCCATAGACTCGATCGCATTTTTCGTAATATTCAATATTACTTGTTTAATATGGTCTTTTGTACAATAAATCCATATTGGTTTTTCTTTATCGAGATCAAGCTGAAACTTTAGATTTTTTATTTGACATTCAGACGAAATAAACGGGGTTACTTCTTGCAAAATTTCGATGAGATTATAATGTTTATGTTTATACACTGTCGGCTTACCAAGCATTAAAAATTCACTAACAATTTCATTGATTCGTTCAATCTCTTTTTCCATAACATCGAAATAATGCTGATCTTCATCCGAAGTATATTTTTCTTTTAACAGTTGTACAAAGCCATGAATTCCTGTTAAAGGATTTCGAATCTCATGGGCAGTGCTGGTGGCAAGTGTACCGACTAGCTCTAACTTTTGTTGCTCTGCTTGGATTAATTCTAGCTTCGCTTTTCTCCTAAGCAAATAATATTGGATTAATAAGAAAATTACATTTAACACGAAAAATATCATGATTGAAGACACAAATATACGATCTTGTAAATCTGTAAACTTGATGTCGGGAAGTCTTGCTTCAAGTTTCCATGGCAACTCATGTAAGTCTTTTTCAATGATAATACCAAGATCGTTTTCCGGTTTTAATCCAGAACGGAAAATCGTTTCTCCATTTAAATTTTTCGTTTCAATGTAAAGCTCCGGACTCAACACATTCATAATATTTTGGATATAGTCGACACGTACGGTTGCAACGAGCACATTTGTAATATTTTGATTGCGATCTAGAATAGGAGTACAAAGTGTAACGATAAAGTGATGGGAAAATGGTCCGATGTAAGCTTCAGAAATCGATGTTGCTTTCTTTGTCACAGCTTCTTGAAAATATGGGCGATGTTTAATACTAACATTTGGATCATAATATCGGGTTCCTAATTGAAAATATCCATTTTGATCAACAATATAAAAGCCTGAAAAACGTGGTTCTCCTTTATACACCTTTGTTAACACATCATTAATCTCTTCTTTAGATTTTATTTTATTTAACAAAATTGCCATCGTTTCCATTTTTGTTTTCGTTTCCCGTATTAAATTATCAATTTGCTTTTGATGAATATTTAACATATTTTCTGTTTCATTTTTATATTTTTTGATCAATGCTTCTTCTTGCATGTTCCAGAAAAACATTGAAAGAAAAATAGCCGGGATGATGACAATCACTATGTATTGAAAAATGTGGTTTTTCCACCATAATCTTCGCATATTCATTACCCCTTATCATTTTCAACTCATTTATTATAGCATAATGAAAATACAGATATCATCCGTGTTGATTAACTAATAATAACAAGTTGAGATGGCTCTATTTCTAGCTTTTCTGCCGGAGTCGGCAAGCGATTCGCTTGCCGACTTGGCATGCTATACGCATGCCCTTCTCGAACAAGAAACACCAGCGGCCAAATGAATTTGCCCGCTGGTGTTTCTTGTCGAGGGATATGGAAGAAAAGCTTGTGTTCAGCCATACGATTCTGCATTTTTAAGTAAAATAATGGATTATCAACAGTTGTGTACAGATATATCAAAAAAAGCGTTCTATTTTTCATTTAGCAAAAAACTTTAAAGTTTTATTTCCTCCATAATTATATATAATGGAAAAAAGGAATTGATATTCAACAGCCTGCAGGGGAAAGAGTTGCGAAAATGGAGTACCGTTAAATTTTGAGAAAAAGTACGAAGTCGTCATGAATAACTATCGGGCAAGCGGTGGGGGTGAGTATACAATGTTTAAAGGAAAAAAGTGATAAAGGAAATACAAGTAGATATGGTTGAGGTTATGATTCAGTAAATATTACGCCGTCGTGTTATTCAGGCGACTTGTAATCATAATTGGACGGTTATTTGGTAATGTTGATTACGTGTTACTTGACAAAAGGTAGAAGTTTCTTTATGATTACTTAGAATTAAAGGTTTTCGTTATTGAGGGAATGATATGAAAATGAGTAGTCGCGAAGATCAATCATTAAAATTATATGTTGTCCTTTCAAAAGCATATCGGGCAATGCATGACTATGTGAGCAAGCATATTCAATCGTATGGATTAAATCCAACCGAGTTTGCTGTACTAGAGCTTTTATATCATAAAGGGGAACAGCCTTTACAACAAATAGGCGGAAAAATTTTATTAGCGAGCGGAAGTATTACATATGTGATTGACAAGCTGGAAAAAAAGGAGCTATTAATGAGAAAGGCTTGTCCGAAAGACCGACGTGTTACATATGCGGTTATTACAGAAAAAGGAAAGCGATTCATAGCAGAAATGTTCCCAGAGCATAAGAAAGTGATCGATCAAATTATGAGTGTGCTTACAGAAGAAGAGAAACAAACCGCTATTCGCTTAATCAAACAAGTCGGGCTCTATGTCAAAAATTTAGAAATCTAAACGGAAAGTCAACATTTCCAATATGAAAATACGAGCCGTTATGGGCTCGTATTTTCATTTTCCCCATAAGGTAAGATCAGGATTTCGACGCGACGATTTTTTTGGCGGCCCTCCTCTGTATTATTAGATGCAATGGGCTTATATTCACCATAACCTTTTGCACTGAATAACTGCGGATTAAGCTTCTCATTTTCCAACAAAATCGACAAGAAGTTCACCGCACGCATGACGCTTAAATGCCAGTTGGAGTCAAATTGTGAGTTTTTGATGGGTACATTATCTGTATGGCCGCTAATGACAACGTATCTTGGTGGATTCATGACGAGAAGATTTGAGATTTCCCTTGCTAATTTTTGATCCTTTTTTCGGACTTCTGCTTTCCCTGAATCAAAAAGTATGTCGTCTACAATTGTAATTAAAAGCCCTTCATCTGATAAAGATGTTTTTAGTTTGTTATTCAATTGCTTCGAATCGATGTAAGCATTAACTTTTTGTTGAATATCACTTAGTTGTTCTTGTTTTTGCACCTGTTTTTGGTCATCTTGATTGATATTTTTTAATTCTTTTTCTTGAAGATATGATTCTCCACCTTCTGGCATAGGGCTTGGAAATTCTAATATGCTTGTTCCTCCCGTAAGGTTGGCGTTCATCGAAATCGCTAACTGTCTAAATTTTTGTGCATCAATAGAGCTCATCCCAAATAAAATGATAAAAAGGGCTAAAAGCAACGTTAATAAGTCGGCATAAGGGATGAGCCACGTTTCATCGATATGGTTATCGTTTTTCTTTTTGCGACGTTTAGCCATTTTGTTTCACACTTTCTTGTAATAACTTTTCTCTTTCACGCTCAGGGAGATATATCGCTAGCTTTTGTTCAATGGAATGAGGCGATTGCCCTTCTAAAATCGAAAGAATACCTTCGATCATCACTTGGCGCACAATGGCTTCTTGTTTTGATTTTCGTTTTAATTTATTTGCAAAAGGATGCCATAGTACATACCCAGTGAAAATACCTAATAATGTGGCGACGAACGCAGCTCCAATTGAAGTGCCTATCTCTTCAACATTTTCTAAGTTCGATAAGGCGGCGATTAATCCCACTACTGCACCGAGTACTCCTAATGTAGGAGCATATGTACCCGCTTGTGTAAAAATGGCCGCTCCTGCTTCATGACGCTCTTCTATCGCTTCAATTTCTTCTGTCATAACATCCCGAATAAATTCGGCCGTTTGGCCATCAATCGCCATGCTTAACCCCGTTTTTAAAAACGGGTCATCAATTTCATCAAGTTTTGCTTCAAGCGCTAACAGCCCTTCTTTCCGCGCAAGCTGCGCCCATTCAGAAAACAATGGAATTAATTCTTGAATTGTGATCATTTTTTGTTCCCGAAATAAAATTCCAAAAAGCTTCGGTATCCGTTTAATTTCGTTTGTTGGAAATGCGATAACAACCGAAGCCATCGTTCCCACAATAATAATCAAAATAGCTGCAGGGTTTATGAGAACGGATAAATTAACCCCTTTTAAAATAATTCCTAATCCTAATGCTAATAATCCTAATATTAATCCTAAGAGTGTTGTTTTATCCATGTTCATCAAATCCTTCATTATGATGTTTATCCTCAATACATATATCGACACATTTGTTGATTATTTTAGTATCTTTATTGCGTTTGGTGAAGTATTGTTTTTTTATTTTATTTGAGGAGAAGAAATCAGTCTAATGACGAATTCGTGAATAATGTACTCTTCTGTTGCTGTTAAAAACGAGAATAGATTTTGGGTTTGGAGTTTAAGTTTAAAGAATTCTTGGTCTGAATCGGTATTGGTTTAACGTGTGATAACCTATATGAATTTCGGAATGATGAAAACGGAAACAAATTTGTAGTAAGTGGGAAGGGAAAATGTCAAAATCATTCCGAAGTAAATAAATTTTACATAAAACATGTTTTCAAATGGGGGTTCAAGAATAGATAAACAGAAAAGTCCAAAAAGAGAAAGAAAGTAATACATCACAACCCCATATACGGGTCCAAATGATTCCATAAACAGTATGTAGCCAAGGCATGTTCCATTGACAAAAAATATGATTGCAGCGGTTAAAAAATAAAACTTATTCGTTATGTCCATATTTTTCACCTCAATGTATTGTATGAGGTATTCGAAAAGAACATGTAAACGGCAAATACGAAAAGGAAATAAAAAAGAGCTGGACGTTAAATCCAGCTCTTTTTTTAAATTTATTGTACAACAATTTGGTTGTTGTCTACTTTGACTGTTAAATTTTTCTTATCTGGGTGGTCTAAAAGTACATCGGCAATTTGGTCTTCCACATGCTCTTGAATAGCACGGCGAAGAGGACGTGCGCCAAAATCAGGATGATAACCAATTTCAGCTAATTTTTGTTTTGCTTCATTTGTCATTTCAACTGTAATTTGTTGATCAGCTAATGTTTCTTGCAATTCATTAAGCATAAGCTCGACAATTTTCACTAAATCCTTTTGCTCAAGCGGTTTAAATTCAATAATGCTGTCGAAGCGGTTTAAAAATTCTGGCTTAAAGTATGAGCGTAGTGATGTTAAAAGGCTATTTTCATTTTGATTTGATTGATTAAAACCAACCGATACTTGCTTATCAGTTGCACCTGCATTGCTTGTCATAATAATGACAGTATCTTTAAAGCTTACGGTGCGACCTTGACTATCAGTTAAACGGCCATCTTCTAATATTTGTAAAAAGATATGCTGTACGTCTGGGTGAGCTTTTTCAATTTCATCCAAAAGAATAATACTGTAAGGATTTCTGCGCACACGTTCAGTCAATTGGCCAGCCTCTTCGTGACCAACGTAACCAGGAGGTGAACCGATGAGCTTGGATACAGAATGCTTTTCCATGTACTCGCTCATATCAAGACGAATCATCGCGTCTTTTGATCCAAATAATTCTTCAGCAAGCGTTTTGGAAAGCTCCGTTTTTCCGACTCCTGTTGGGCCGACAAATAAGAAGGAGCCAATTGGACGATTTTTCGCTTTTAATCCCGCACGACTGCGGCGAATCGCTTTTGCTACCTTTTTCACGGCTTCTTGTTGACCGATCACTTTTTTCGCTAAATTTTCTTCTAAGTTTTTCATTTTAGACTGTTCTTCTTTTTGAAGCTTTCCTACAGGGATACCTGTCTTTTCTTCAATGATCTTTTCAATTAATGAAGCATCAACGATTGGCTTTTTAACAGATTCGTTTCGTCCCAGCTGCTTTTCAAGTTTTTCTTCTTCATCGCGGAGCTTCGCAGCTAGTTCATAATTTTCTTCTTTTAGTGCAAGTTGTTTTTTTTGAGCGATTTCATTTAATCGATCTTGAATATGCTGTTCATCTAACGAATCATGCTGCAAATTCACTTTGGAGCCAGCTTCATCCATTAAGTCAATCGCTTTATCAGGCAAGAAGCGATCTTGGATATAACGGTGTGAGAGCTTGACACAAGCTTGAATCGCCTCTTCACTATATTGTACTTGATGATAGTCTTCATATTTTCCTTGAATACCTTTTAAAATTTCGATCGTTTTTTCGATTGATGGCTCTTTAACAAGGACAGGTTGGAAGCGGCGTTCTAACGCAGCGTCCTTTTCGATTTTACGGTACTCTTTTAAAGTAGTAGCTCCGACAAGTTGTAATTCTCCTCTAGCTAATGCAGGCTTTAAAATATTTCCAGCATCCATAGAGCCTTCTGCAGAGCCGGCGCCTACGAGTAAATGAATTTCATCAATAAATAAGATAATATTTTTACGGCTTTGCAGCTCTTGAATGAGCTGTTTCATACGTTCTTCAAATTGTCCACGTATTCCTGTATTCGCAACTAAAGAAGAAACGTCTAGCATATAAACTTCTTTGTTCATTAATTTTGCTGGAACCTTTCCTTCTGTAATTTTTAGGGCTAGTCCTTCTACAATCGCTGTTTTTCCGACTCCAGGTTCACCAATTAGTACTGGGTTGTTTTTGTTGCGGCGATTTAAAATTTCAATGACACGTTTTACTTCTTCATCCCGGCCAATGACAGGATCGATCAGTCCAGCTCTCGCAATATCTGTCAAGTTACGTCCGAATTGATCTAGCATTCCGCCGCGGTTTCGGTTTTGTGTTTGTTGCATGGCTTCATTTGCTGCCCCCATCATGTTTGAATATCCGGAAAAGCTGTTAAATAGTTGCTCAAAATCACTAAATGGGAAGTTAGAAAAATTAGTTGGAACTTTGTTTTTATATTTTGTATAGCAATCTTGGCATAAAAGATATTGCTGTTTTTGTCCGTTTACTTGTAAATGTAAATGTACGGTTGCTTTGTTTTGTTGACAATGTTGACACAACATATGAAAAACCCCCTTTAAATCGTATTGTTTTGACCTTGACTAACTTTGACCTTTAATCCAAAATAAAATACATTACTTTGTTTGACCTTTTCTGACTTTAATTATACTTTGACCTTTTTTGACTTTCAAGTACTTTTTTGATTTTTTTTAATAATTGTTGAAAAAAAGAACGGTTATAATCTTTTTAATATGATTTTGTAAAGAATGGAAGAAAAAAAGTTGTGTTGCTTCCCTTTGTGCCAATGTATTTAAGATGCTTAAAAACGTAGGCAATGATAAAATAAAAAATCATAACTTTGTTCGTTTGTTCATGGAGGTGCGTTTATGGATCGAATTGCCGTTATTTCTGATATACACGGAAATATTCCAGCTTTGGAGGCTGTTTTAGAAGATATAAAAAGCCGAAACATTGAGCGAACTTTTTGTTTAGGCGATCTTGTAGGAAAAGGACCTGATTCTTACATGGCGGTTGAACTTGTTCGAACACATTGTGAAAAAGTCGTAAAAGGGAATTGGGATGATTTAATGTTAAAGAGTGATGTAACAGATGTTGTCAAATGGCATCAGCATCAACTTACAAAAGAGCAATTATCTTATTTGGAGCATCTTCCTTTCGTGATTGAATTTTACATGAGCGGTCGATACGTTCGTCTTTTTCATGCATCCCCTTTTAGTGTATGGACTAGGATTCAACCATGGGATCATATGGAAAAACGATTGTCCATGTTTGAAAACACGAAAAATACAAGCTATATCATTCCAAATGTAGTTGGTTATGGTGACGTCCATAATGCGTATGTACAAAACTTCCGGGGAAAAACATTATTTAATACAGGAAGTGTTGGAAATCCTTTAGAAATTACACAAGCCTCTTACGCGATTTTAGAGGGGGAATATGGTTCTCTTGTAACGAAATCATTTTCTATTCAACTTGTAAGGGTCCCATATAATATTGAACGGGCCATCGAGCAGGCCAAAAATGCGAAATTACCAGATCTTGATGATTATATAAAAGAATTGACAACAGCGAGATATCGAGGATTAAAAGATACAAAGTAATGAATATCTTTTTTTTCTTAAAGGAACTCTAAAAAGAGACAAAGATATGAAAGGAAGATCGACATGACTCAATCGAAACGTCAGCAGGAGCGGCAATGGGCTGTAAGAAAACAATCACAAAATCCTCATGGCAAAGTGAAAACATTTGCAGAGTTAAAAGAAGATGCTAATCATAAGCCGAATCGTTAACTTTACTTAATAAATTTTTCAAATTAAATGAGAAAAAAGTTGGCGAAATTAACTGATTAATGATATAGTAATATAAGATTAAATCAAATAAAATCCGTGCACATAACACGGGAGAGGTTCTAGCACACCCTCTATAAAAAACTAAGGACAACTATATCCTTGGGATATAGTTTTTTATTTGGCTAGAGCACCTCTTGAGGTGTTTTTTTCATGTATGTCCATTTGTTTAATTCGTGTGTTAGAATGCTCGCTCTTTTATTAAGAGAGGAGAGTGGATGGTAATGTCTCAAAAGGCAGTCGTTGTTTTTAGCGGGGGACAAGATAGTACAACTTGTCTGTTTTGGGCATTAAAACAATTTGCTGAAGTCGTTGCTGTTACCTTTGATTATCAACAAAGGCATCAACTTGAAATAGATGTGGCGAAAAATATTGCGAAAGAGCTTAGTGTCAAACACCATATATTGGATATGTCATTATTAAATCAGCTCGCCCCAAATGCTTTGACAAGAACAAATATTCCTATTGAACAAACAGAGGGGGAGCTTCCTAGTACGTTTGTTCCAGGAAGAAACTTACTGTTTCTCACTTTTGCATCCATTATTGCCAAACAAATTGGTGCAAAGCATATTGTAACAGGTGTTTGTGAAACAGACTTTAGTGGGTATCCAGATTGCAGGGACGTTTTTATTAAATCTTGTAATGTGACGATTAATTTGGCCATGGATGATCAATTTGTCATTCACACACCACTCATGTGGCTGAATAAAGCGGAAACATGGAAGCTTGCAGATGAACTAGGAGCCTTTCAATTTGTCCGAGAAAAAACATTAACATGCTATAACGGAATAATTGCTGATGGTTGCGGTGAATGTCCTGCTTGCAAACTTCGCAAGCGTGGGCTAGAGGAATATTTACAACAAAAGGGTGGGGATGTGTAATGTTGCAACAAATTTACCCACAAGCCCAACATGACTATCAATACGAATTAAATAAAGATATGCAATTTGCGGCAGCACATTATATTCCGAGTGAAAAAGCTGGTGTTTGTCAACAAGTACACGGTCATACGTATTTTGTCAATGTAACGATTGCTGGTGATGAATTAGATGAAACGGGGTTTTTAGTTAATTTTGCAAAGTTAAAAAAGATTGTCCATGGGAAATTTGATCATACATTACTAAATGATCATGCATCGTTTGATGATCAAAATAAAGAAAAGTTTCCGACAACGGAAGTGGTGGCCAAAACGATTTATGAAATGATCCAAAAAGAGCTAGACGAATTGCCGAACAAGCCGAAATGTGTTCAAGTGTTCGTTAGAGAAACACCTACAAGCTACGTTGTGTTTCGTCCAAAAAAGGAGAAAAAATCATGGTAACAAAGCGTCTCATACCTGTCATTGAAATATTCGGACCGACTATACAAGGGGAAGGGATGTTGATCGGACGCAAAACGATGTTTGTACGAACAGCAGGCTGTGATTTTTCCTGTTCTTGGTGTGATTCAGCTTTTACGTGGGACGGAAGCAGCAAAAAAGATATCCGCTTAATGTCCGCTGAAGAAATTTGGTGTGAACTAAAACAGATTGGCGGAAATACGTTTTCACATGTAACGATTTCAGGTGGAAATCCGGCACTGTTCCCACAAATCGGCGAATTAATTCATTTTCTTCATAACCATAACATTTTAGTAGGGATTGAAACACAAGGAAGTCGTTATCAACCATGGTTTTTAGAGGTAGACGATTTAACCATTTCCCCCAAGCCGCCTAGCTCGAACATGAAACAAGATTTAGAGTTTTTGGATGATATTTTGAAGAACTTAGAAGAGCATAATCGCTTAAAACATGTGAATTTGAAAATCGTCATTTTTGATGAGCAGGATTTTCACTATGCGAAAAAGATTTATCAAAAATATTCGCAAATCCCATTTTACTTGCAAGTTGGCAATCCTTTGATTACGGAACAAAATGATGCCGTTTTAGCTCAACAACTTTTAAAGCGGTATAATTGGTTGATCAATATGGTTATGCATGATGAAGTTTTGAAAGATATTCGCGTGCTCCCACAGCTTCATACACTTGTTTGGGGAAATAAACGCGGTGTGTAAGGAAAGGAGTTATACAGATGGCTGGAAGAAAAGAGGAAGAATTACAAGGAGTGACGTTATTAGGCAATCAAGGGACAAAGTACGTGTTCGAGTATTCTCCTGAAGTTCTTGAAACATTTGAAAATAAACACCCAAATCGTGATTATTTCGTGAAATTTAATTGTCCTGAATTCACTTCTTTATGTCCAAAAACAGGACAGCCTGATTTTGCAACCATTTACATTAGCTATATACCAGATAAGAAGATGGTCGAAAGTAAATCATTAAAACTATATTTGTTTAGTTTTCGAAATCATGGTGACTTTCACGAAGATTGCATCAATATTATTATGAATGATTTAATTGAATTAATGGAACCACGCTATATTGAAGTGTGGGGGAAATTTACTCCACGCGGTGGAATTTCAATTGATCCATATGTCAACTATGGCCGACCGGGAACGAAATACGAAAAAATGGCTGAATACCGTTTAATGAATCACGACTTATATCCTGAAAAAATTGATAATCGCTAAACGATGAAAAAAAACACAAGATGAATGTCGAAAAAATGGGAACGGAGGTTGAGCATTCTCCGTTCCCATATGTTAGTTAGCGACTGTTGCTGATGATCTTATAATTTTTATGATTAACAACCGTTTTATGTTCTAAGTCTAGCTCGCGAAAGTTTTCCATGTACGTTAAGTCAACAATGACAGAGTTTTCATTTACTTTTTCCACAACACCTTGGAGACCATTTTTAAATTCAATGATATTCCCAACTTGAGCAATATTCATTTTTTCTCTCCTTTAATTAAATTTATAATTATTTTGCATGATTTCTGAAAGCTTGTAAAGGGTTTCGAACATTTTTTGCCAAATTACTATTGAAAAAGGGGGAAATTTCAATGGACGAAAAGCTAGCGAATGATATATTAGATAAATTGAAAGATGGTGAGCTAAATGAGTATTTAGTTACGAAAGAGCAGTTTATGATTTTTCGTAAAGTACTTGTTTCAAGACCAGATTTTAAGCATTTTCGTGGAATTGCCCAGCGGGGCGGCAATGTGATTTATCAATATTTACAAGATCCTAGAAGTTAAGGCTGGCAAAAGCCAGCTTTCTTTATTTTTGCAAAAACTCTTTTCGGAGACATTTTTTTAATTTAGAAATGGCTCCTCTTCTCCAGCTTTTCACTAATGACACGCTGACTCCTAATTCTTTTGCAATTTGTGTCGAATCTTTCCCTTCCAAACAATATTTCTTCAACCAGATAGATTGATTTCGTGTTAGTGATTTTGATATTTGCTCAATCCAAATGTGCCTCTCCGTTTCATGGATGAATCCGCTCGTTTCATCATTACAAAACCACTCTTCACGCAATGAATGACGATCGTAAAAATGGCTTCTCCTCGATAGTTCGTTCAGTAATGCACCTTTCATATAAGCGTATGCATACGTGGAAAAGGAACCTTTTTGCGGATTAAAGCTCCTTTTCGCTTTCCATAGTGCAATGACTGCTTGGTGATAAAACTCCTGTTCTGGATCCTCAATATTTAATTTTTTGATCAGATGAAAAATCATACCGTTATAATGTTGCAGCAAGTCTGGAAAGGATTTTTCCTGTTCCCCCATCATTTACGCCCTTTCAAAGAGCGCGCTCTTTTATATTCCGCGGTACCTTTACCATATAAAATAGTTCTGCAGCTTGCGAACTAGATTAACGATAGTAAGAAAAAGTCTGTGACCGAAAAAAGATGATTTCCCCATGAATGAAACGTTATTATTTTGTTTAATTCCTTCGCCTTTATTTCCTAAAAGAAATTTTTGAAGAAAAATGACTGACCTTTCGGGACAAGACGTTTTTAGAAGCGTTCGGCAAAACAAATATATTGTCATGTTTTACATCTTGTCTCATATGGATAAAGAGAGAGAAGAAGAGGGAGAAGATGATGAAAACATTTCTAACAGGTACGTTATTTTTAGTTTTGGCTGCTTTTATTGGAGAATGCTTTGAGTTTGTCATTAATATGGTATTAGCTCGTGAGCTTGGCGAAATTGGTATGGGCCATTATATGTCGATATTACCTGTCATGTTTTTTATTGTCGTTCTGGCAAGCTTCGAGCTGCCGATTTCAATTTCCAAATATATTGCCGAACATGAGAAACAGTTTCATTGGCCAATGCTCAAATATGCATTAAGCCTTACGTTTTGGATTTCCTTAATGTTGACTTTGATCACGTTTTTATTTTTCCCGCTTATCCCAATATTTAAAGAATACCATCCTGCGATAAAATGGCTCTTTATCCTTCTCATTCCGATGGTGTCCTTTTCTTCCATCGCAAGAGGATTTTTTATGGGCAACCATCAAATGGGGAAAATTGCTTTTGCGAATGGATTTCGTAAAATGATTCAACTTGGTCTTCTAATTGTTTTATTTCAAATGTTTGATTTTCACCAAGATACGTCTTTATTAGCTGCTTTAAGCGCTTTTATTGGTAGTGAAGCAATTGTTGTCATTTATTTATTAAGCGCCTATATGCTGCAAACAGGGGAATTAATTCGTATATCTGAACAAGTGACAGATATAAAAAAGATTCGCAAGCATCTTTTTCAAGTTTCGGTTCCGACTACCACTATGCGGCTTTTTCATTCTTTCATCCATGCCATTCAACCATTTTTGATTAAATATGCACTCGTTCAATCAGGGTTAACTGAAAGAGCTGCAACAGAACAGTTCGGTCTATTGTCAGGTGTTGCGATGACGATCGGTTTTTTTCCAGCCTTTATTGCCCATTCCATGCTCATCGTGTTAATTCCGACCGTATCTGAAGCATTTTCAAAGCGTGATCAGCTCATGCTCAAAAAGCTTCTACAGCAAACCATGTTTTTGACGTTTTTATATGGTATTCCAGCTGTCTGCATCATTTTTACATTCGGAGATGCTTTAACAAAGCTTTTTTTTCAAGTGGGGGCAGCAACATATTATTTAAAGCTATTGTGGCCATATTTTTTCTTCCATTTTTTAATCATTCCATTACAAGCGTATTTAATCGGCTTAAATTTAGTGAAAGATGCTCTTTTTCATACAGTTTGGTCACATACGGTCGCTTTTACGATCATTCTTTTGTTAGGGTCAATGCATGAATGGAAAATGGCAGGGGTTATTGTCGGCTTGAATACAGGAGGCGTGCTCCAATTTTTTATGCATTATACAACAATCTGTAAAAAAATTGGTTTAAATTATTTTTTTCAAATGGAAAAGAAAATCGTTTGATTAATGAAATGTTATTTGATGTTAAGAAGAGAAGCTTATGATAAAAAAGATTCTAATAAATGAGAAAATGATGCTGAAGATGAAAATCATTATTAATAACTAATATTATTTTAAAATTATTATAATTATTATTTGAAAAATGGTTTATTTCATGTATAATGTAAATAGATAAAGTGAAAGTGATATGGATCCGTTTTATGATCACACTATTTTTGCTGCCTACATTGGCAGCTTTTGAGTTTTTTAAGGGGTTTGAAGATGATTTTAATTCTCAAAGAGGGAGCTGTGAGAGAATGGAAGCAAATATTAAAATGAAAATTGAAGAAGCGAAGAAAGAAACAACCGTAGGCTTTTTAAAAGAGCATGGAGAATTAATAGCAGCGATCGTTTCCGGTTTTCTTATTTTCATTGCTTGGATATTAAGTATGGATGGTATGAATACGGCCTCCATCATTTTATATATAAGTGCTTTTATCATTGGCGGTTTTGCAAAAGCGAAGGAAGGTATTGAAGAAACAATTGAAGAAAAAAAGTTAAATGTGGAGCTATTAATGGTATTTGCAGCCATCGGTTCAGCAATAATCGGTCATTGGGCTGAAGGTGCAATATTAATTTTCATTTTTGCCTTAAGTGGTGCTTTAGAGACGTATACGACAAACAAAAGTAAACGAGAACTGTCGGCTTTAATGGATATTCAACCCGAAAAGGCAACGCTTTATGTAAATGGACAGGAAAAAGTCGTTCATGTTTCCGAGCTATCGGTCAATGATTTGATTATTGTTAAGCCTGGTGAGCGAATCCCAGCGGATGGGATCGTTGTAGATGGGAAAACAGCTATTGATGAGTCAGCGATTACAGGTGAATCCATCCCTGTAGAGAAAAAAGCTAACGATGAAGTTTTTGCCGGAACAGTCAATTTAAATGGTTCCATAACTTTGAAAGTTTCAAAAGAAAATAATGAATCACTGTTTCATAAAATATTGATGCTCGTTCAAACCGCTCAATCAGAAAAATCTCCATCCCAGCAATTTATTGAAAAATTTGAAGGGGCTTATGTGAATGGAGTTATCATAACTGTACTATTGTTACTGTTTTTGCCTCATTTTTTGCTCGGCTGGAGCTTTAGTGAAACGTTTTATCGAGCCATGGTCTTTATGGTTGTAGCGTCACCTTGTGCCCTCGTTGCTTCGATAATGCCAGCAACACTTTCGGCGATTTCCAATGGAGCAAGAAATGGACTTCTTTTTAAAGGCGGTGTTCATCTCGAACGATTAAGTAAAGTGAACGTAATCGCTTTTGATAAAACAGGAACGTTAACAAAAGGAGAACCGAAAGTGACCGATCTCGTGATTCGTGATGGAATCGATGAAAGGGAACTATTGAAAGCTGTCTATGCCATTGAAAAACAATCGAATCATCCACTAGCTAAAGCGATTGTTCAATATATTGAAAGCAAAATTGAAGATGTACCAAATCAGTGGATGAATATTAAAGAACAATCTGGATTTGGAGTTTCCGCTATTTGGAATGAAGAAACATGGAAAATTGGTAAAGCCGATTTTGTCGGAAAAGAAGAGGCCCTTTCATTTCAACAAAATATTTCAACCACACTCGCCGAGGAAGGGAAAACGGTCGTATATGTGCGTGATTCAAATGGGATCGCAGCTATTTTCGCATTAAAAGATGTTCTGCGAGAAGATATCGTACAGGCGATAAAAGAGTTGCAAAAAGAAGGCATTCATACTGTCATGTTAACAGGTGATAGTCATGCGACAGCTAAGGCCATTGCGCAAGAAGCTGGCATCCAAGAGTTTTATAGTGAATGCTTACCAGAAGATAAAGTCAAGCACATTAAAGAACTAAAAAATAAGTTTGGCATCGTTGCGATGATCGGTGATGGAATTAATGATGCTCCTGCTCTTGCGACAGCCAATGTCGGCATTGCCATGGGGGAAGGAACTGATGCAGCTTTAGAAACAGCTGAAATTGTGCTGATGAAAAATGATATGACAAAAGTGATAAAAGCAATCCATTTATCCAAAAAAATGAATCGCATCATAAAGCAAAATATTGTCTTTTCGTTAAGTGTCATTGCCATTCTTATTTGTTCAAACTTCCTACAAATCATTGACTTGCCGTTTGGAGTTATTGGACATGAAGGAAGTACCATTTTAGTCATTTTAAACGGTCTAAGGTTGTTAAAAGCATAATATTAATTAAACTGCCGCCATTAACAGGCGGCGTTTTTCGTGTAATAATGATACCATTTGAATTGTTAAGTCATGTTTTCATCACCATCTGGCTCATCTGGTCGTTTCGATACAATAATATAAGATGAGATAATGAAAATAAATCCGACGATCCAGCCCACTAATGAACTATAATAATAAACATCAATTAATAAATTTCCGATAATAGGTGATGCAAATGCTAGTATACATAGGATTAAGACTAAATGCTTTTTTAAAAAAACCGCCACCTATAACACTCCTTAATATGATCACTTAAATAAACTTATTTCTATATTATACAAAAGAAATTTTTTGTTCACAAAGAAGGTTTTTCTGATTGTAATGCAATCACTATGCTGATAACTTTTTTGATCGTATGATTTAGCCCGGTCTGTATGATAGAATGAGATACAAAATGGGTGAAATATTTATTGGCTGAACCATGAAATCGAAGAACAACTACAGGAGTGAATACGTTGATTAAATTTTTAATTCACTTATTGATATTTATCTTAGCTTTAAATATTTCAGGATGCGCCAATATAACCCCTGATGAGGGTGTAAACACAGATCATGAACAAATGAATGGAGAAAATATAGAGAATAAAAGAATTGAAGTTGAATTAGCACACATAATTGACGGTGATACGATTTCTGTCATTTATAACGGCAAGCAAACAAATGTAAGATTTTTACTGGTCGATTGTCCAGAAACTTCACATCCTCGTTTGGGTGAACAACCATTTGGAAAAGAAGCTAAAGAATTTACTCGTAGTTTAGTAGAAAATGCTCGTAAGATTGAACTAGAATTTGACATCGGCCCTAAACAAGATAAATACGGACGATTATTAGCTTATGTATATGTCGATGGTAAAATGATTCAAGAGGAATTGTTAAAAAAAGGGTTAGCAAGGGTAGCTTACGTTTATCCGCCGAACACTCGCTATGTTGATCAATTTACTGCTATTCAAAAAAAGGCACAACAACAAGGAATTGGGATTTGGGAAATTGAAAATTATGTACAAGAAGATGGTTTTCATCCTGACGTAATGGAATCAAATTCGAAAACGAGCAAATCTGAAAACGACTGCCTAATAAAAGGAAATATTGGCTCCGAAAAAATTTATCATACCCCGGAATCGCCTTGGTATGAAGAGACAAAGGCAGAAGTGATGTTTTGTACGGAAGAGGAGGCTGTGAAAGCCGGCTTTCGTCCTCCTAAGCAATAATAAAAGATTTTCATCTAATTTAGTAGCGAATATAGGATTTACACAATGTTCAATGGTAGTGTTTTCTGAATGAAATGAATCTCACTAATGCTTAAAAATCCTGCCGTATTTATCAATGCAAGGGCAATCGGTATTTATCCAACATCCATAAATGCTGTATATACGGAAGATCATGGAGAAAAGAATTATAGAATGATTGGGGAATATTATAAACATATTTTACATTTTCATAATTTTTAATATAATTATAAACAGTTTATAAATTTATAGAAACGCTTACGAGGTAAGGAAAATGATTGAAATTAAATTAGCTAGTTTGCAGCAGTTATACGAAATATCCATTCTAAATGAATGGATGAAAAAGGGAAATTCACGGAAAGATAGCTTGTATAAGGCAATCCAAAAAGGAGATTGCTTCGTAGCAACAGAAGCCGACAAAATTGTTGGATATATTACTTTTTCTCGCTCATTTTTTGACAATTGGTTTATTAAGCTTTTATATGTCGACACGGCATATCGAAGAAAAGGGATTGCTAGTCAATTAATAAATGAAGTGATGAAACATTGTGTCACGGAAAAGCTTTTTGTTTCTACAAATGAGTCGAACGAAGCAATGAAATCGTTATTAAACAAGCTCGGTTTTATTCAATCAGGTTATTTAGATCATATTAATCAAATTGAGAGGGAAATCTTTTATGTCAAAAAGCTGAATCACGAAAGGTAGAACAACACAAAGCCTGAATTAAACAGGCTTTGTGTTGCTTTTTTAAGACGCTTTTTTACGTTTAACGATGACGAAAACGATAATAAACAATAAACCGATAATAAGGGTGGCGATTGACCCATATTCTTGTATAAGTGTTGTAGCATTTTCCCCAAATAACATAATGACAATGGCGACAAGTAAAAAACGAGCCCCCCTGCCGATCAAGGAACCAATGACAAAACTTGACATTTTCATTTCGACGACACCGCTTAATATCGTAAACACTTTATAGGGGATGGGTGTAAATCCTGCGATAATAATGGCTCCCATACCGTATTGATGGTATAAATTTTCCGCTTTGGAAATGACGTTTTCTGTCGTTATTTTATGTAGTAAAGGCTTACCGATTCCTTTCCCTAAATAATACCCTACAATTCCGCCTAATACGGAGGCAACCGTCGTGTAAATAGCAAATAAAATCGCTTTTGATGGTTCAATAAGACTTAGTGGTATCAGCAACGCATCTGGCGGGATGATAAAAACAGATGATTCGGTGAAGGCCACGATGAGTAATCCTAATACTCCCCATTCTTGAAAAAACTCAATCAAATAATGTATAAACTGTTCCAACTTATCTTCCTCCGTTTTCTCGTACTATATTACGTTTGAATCATAACAGTCTGCCAGTAGAACGTCAATAAATAATCTATTAGAAAAAAATTAGGATGATTATTAAACAGTGAAAATAGTTTTAAATTTTATGATCCTCTTTACCTCCATTCTCTTTAAAAAATAGGTGAAGGGAGGTGAAGAGGATGGCTGAAGTTCAATTAATGGAGACTCAACTTCGCCTTGTGTTTCAAATGGGCGTGGATGAGGAAGGGAAACCGTTGTTGAAAAACAAAAATTTTAATAACATCGACACACAAGCAACAGCAGATCAGCTTTTATCAGCGGCTCAAGCGATCGCAAGTTTACAATCGAAAACATTAGTGCATGTCGAGCGTAATGACTCTCAACAAATTAATGCATAGGAAAGGAGTGTGAAACATGGAAAAGACTTTAGAGCTACAGTTTTTAAATGAGGAAGGAAAACTCGTGCGGCTGACAATTGAAGACCCAAAGGATACTTTAACTGAAGCGGAAATTTCATTAGCAATGGATTCGATCTTATCAGCAAATGTCTTCACATCAAAAGGCGGCCGCTATGTAGCGAAGAAAGGTGCTCGCGTAATTGAACGACAAGTAACAGAGTTTACGATTCAATAAACCGGTAGGGTGAGTAAAGATTTAGCTACGGAGGCTGTCCTATAAGTGTCATGTGTTATTCGGACTGACACTGACAGCCTCTTTATCATGTGATAAGGGAGGAATGGACAGTGCAAGAGTGGATAAAGTTTTTAAGTGATGTCGGATTTCCGATTGTCGTAACATTATACTTACTTCATCGGATTGAAGGGAAGCTTGATGCTGTCAATCACTCGATTCAAATGCTTCCGTCCCAACTGAAAGACATGTAAAAATAAGAGCTGGCTCTTTGAACGCATTAGGCCAGCTCTCAATGTTTTTACGACGAGCCGAGTACTTTTGATGAATTGTCGATAATCATGTATGGACTCAATGAATGTTCGTATGAGACATAAAAAAAATAGAAAGGATCGAATCTTTTCGAAAAGTCCGCATGTTTCTTTTTTGAAAACAATAGGCACGGATATAGGTTGAATGGATGGATTTGACTAATATGGTTCTTTGCGAAAGCTCCCCATTTTGTGCTAAATAAATTATTTCAATAGGTCGTTTTTCATGAAAGCTATTTTCAAGAAGAGTCATTCGTATCTCTCCTTTGTTCATTTCTTTTTCAAACGTCTATATTATAATTATATACGAACATGTATTCGATAATGCATTTAAATTTTTGGTAGGTGTGAAAGATGTATCACGTGATGTACAGCTGTATCATTCAGCAAACTCGTATTGTGAAAGTCATGGACTTTGAAAGCGGACAAATCATTCATTTTACGATGGATGAATTGGAAAAGGGAAAACTTCCGAAGAAACTGGAGAATTACGTTTTGACAATAAAAGAAAAAATTGAAAGTGGATATTGGGATCAAAATTCATCATTCGACAATACTTACCGAAGGAAATAGCTAATAAATGAAGAAAAATAATCAGGAGTGTTGTTTAACCTATAATAACTAGTTGAGATGGCTCTATTTCAAGCTTTTCTGCCGAAGTCGGCAAGCAACAAAGTTTACGAAAACAGCCTAACGGTTGAAACATTATTTAGCTCCTCTTGAATACTTTTTGACATCATAATACTTTTTTCCACTTTTGAAACGTTCTCCTTTTAATTGATTTGATAAAAATAAAATCCTAGAACTTAATCGTTAGTCTTGAAGGCTTGTCAACAAATTGGCAAGCATTTTTTTATTACATTTTAATGAAAATGAGGTAAGATATTTTCTACAAGATACGACAAAATTTGTTGACCAGCTTCTCTAAAATCTTGTAGTATTATAGAGATTCAACAAAAAGGAGATGGGATTTCAGTATGGGATCCTTAATAATAAAAAAAATTTTAAACAATAATGTCGTCATTGCGAAGCACGATTCTTTTCGAGAAGTAGTGGTTATTGGAAAAGGAATTGGGTTTGGAAAAAAGAAAGAGGATACCGTTTCAGAGGAAACGGTTGAAAAAATGTTTGTTTTAAAAAATGAAAAAGAACAAGAGCAATATAAAAAGCTTCTCCCTTTTATTGATGAAGAAATGATTGAAATGGTCAATGATGTAATTCATTTTATTAGTGAGAAAGTAGGTTTACCGCTAAATGAACATATCCATATCGCTTTAACAGATCATATTACATTTGCGATCAAAAGGCTGCAGCAAGGGATGGATATTAAAAATCCATTTTTAACAGAAACGAAAACGCTTTATCCAAAAGAATACGAGATAGCAAAAGAAGTTGTTGAAATGATTAATGAAAAGCTCGATGTAAGTTTGCCTGAAGGGGAAATTGGGTTTATAGCCCTCCATATTCATAGTGCTTTAACGAATAAATCAATATCAGAAGTGAATCAACATTCTCAAGTAATAAGTGAGCTTATGAATATTGTGGAAGACTCAATGAAAATTACCATTGATAAAGAAAGCATCAATTACATGCGGCTTGTAAGACACCTGCAACATACGATTGAACGAGTTATGAAAGGTGAAGCGGTTGAAGAACCAGAAAAAATCACTTTATTATTGAAAAATGAGTATCCTTTATGCTATAATACTGCATGGAAGATGATCAAGGTTATGCAGCAGAAATTGAAGAAACCTGTTTATGATGCAGAGGCTGTTTATTTAACCATGCATTTATACCGTTTAGCTAATAAAACGATATAAAATAATTGCTTTACGTGTTACTGATTCGATCAGGCATGAGTGAGCAAGACGAATAAATTTTAGTTATTAGGGAATGTTTACCTATGACTAATTGTCTTGTTTCACCATGCCTTTTTATTTTGCTATAAGTTAATTCGGCAAAACGATTCGAATTGATCATCATTCACCATCTTTTATAGCTTTCTGCAAACGGTTTCGCATTCTGTGCATAATGCAAACATAATAGGAGGGGGAAAGATGTTTAAAAAATTATTCGGAGTCCTGCAAAAAGTTGGACGGGCATTAATGCTTCCAGTAGCCATTTTGCCAGCTGCAGGTATTTTACTTGGGGTTGGAAATGCGCTGCAGCAAGAAGTGTTCATTAATAAAGTCCCTGTATTTGGAAACGAATGGGTTCAATTTATCGCAGCAATTATGGAGCAAGCAGGTGGAATTGTTTTTAGCAATCTTGCTCTATTATTTGCCGTTGGGGTTGCCATTGGATTAGCAAATGGTGATGGTGTTGCGGGGATTGCAGCCATCATTGGTTTTTTAGTCATGAATGTGACAATGAGTGAAATTTTAATAGGGCTAGGCCAGCTTCCGCCAGATATAAACGCTGACCCAGCTTTCGCAACCGTTTTAGGAATCCCGACATTACAAACAGGTGTTTTTGGTGGGATTATTATCGGGATTTTAGCTGCCTACATGTACAATAAATATTATAACATAGAATTGCCACAATATTTAGGTTTTTTTGCTGGGAAACGTTTTGTTCCGATTATTACGGCAGCTTCTGCCCTTGTATTAGGTGTCATCATGTATTTTGTATGGCCGCCAATTCAAGGAGGATTAAACGCTTTCTCAGAAGGGATGCTCGAAACGAACAAAACATTAGCTGCCTTTGTTTTTGGAGTTATTGAACGCTCCTTAATTCCATTTGGTTTACACCATATTTTTTATGCTCCTTTCTGGTTTGAGTTTGGTTCATATGTAAATGCAGCAGGAGAAATTGTTCGAGGAGATCAGCGCATCTTCTTTGAGCAATTGAAAGATGGTGTCGAACTAACGGCAGGTACATTCATGACAGGTAAATTCCCGTTCATGATGTTTGGTCTGCCAGCAGCTGCGCTTGCTATTTACCATGAAGCAAAACCAGAAAATAAAAAAGTTGTGGCAGGTATTATGGGTTCTGCTGCTTTAACATCCTTTTTAACAGGAATTACAGAACCGATAGAATTTAGCTTCTTGTTCGTAGCACCTGTATTATTTGGCATTCATGCTATTTTCGCTGGATTATCCTTTATGATTATGCATCTATTAAATGTTAAAATTGGTATGACCTTTTCAGGCGGTGTGATCGACTATTTATTATTTGGTGTTATACAAGGTAAAACAGCTTGGTGGCTCGTCATACCAGTTGGATTAGTTTTTGCTGTCATTTACTATTTTGGTTTCCGTTTTGCGATACGGAAATTCAACTTAAAAACACCAGGCCGTGAAGATATTGAAACATCTGAAGAAGATCAGAGAGAAAAAACAGCGAATGATTTGCCGTATAATATTCTTGAAGCTCTTGGTGGAAAAGAAAATATAGCACACATAGATGCTTGTATCACTCGTTTACGTGTATCTGTTCATGATCAAAAAAATGTAGATAAAGAGCGTTTGAAGCAATTAGGTGCATCTGGTGTTTTAGAAGTTGGCAATAACATTCAAGCCATTTTTGGTCCAAAATCGGATAATTTGAAAACACAAATTCAACAAATCATGAATGGGAAAACGCCAGCTTCAGCAAAGAAAGAAAATCAAAACACATCGAAAACAGCCGAAGAGAAAAGTAAACACCTTGAGTTTGTTTCACCTTTAACTGGAGAATTACATCCAATTACAGACGTCCCTGATCAAGTATTTTCAGGAAAAATGATGGGAGATGGATTTGCGATATTACCAAAAGAAGGAAAGGTCATCTCCCCAATAGATGGAAATGTAATAAATGTTTTCCCAACAAAACATGCGATTGGTTTAAATTCTCATGATGGTTATGAAATACTCATCCACTTCGGAATTGATACAGTAAACTTAAAAGGAGAAGGATTTACCGTTCATGTTTCTGAAGGAGATACTGTGAAAAAAGGACAAATATTATTAGAAGCAAACCTTGAATATATTCAAGAAAACGCACCTTCCATTATGACGCCGATTGTTTTTACGAATTTACAAGAAGGTCAATCGATCATCACCAAAAAAGAGGGCATAGTGGAAGCAGGAGAAGATAACATCATATCCATTGAATCATAACCATCTCAAAGATCTTTCATCTTAATGATATATTTTTTACTTGGTATTGATAGTTTCTATTTGTTTGTAAAAGCCCTAAAAGGCTTTCCATAGATTAAAGGAAAAATAAAAGAAAAGGGGTTTGATTAAAATGGCAGAAAGAACATTTCTAATTACAGCAGATACAGGGATTCATGCTCGACCAGCAACGATGTTAGTACAAGCAGCGAGCAAATTCGATTCAGACATCCAATTAGAATACAATGGAAAAACAGTAAACTTAAAATCGATCATGGGTGTCATGTCACTTGGGATTGGCAAAGGGGCAAAAATTAAAGTTACTGCCGTTGGCTCTGATGAAAATGATGCAATGAAGGCAATTGAAGAAACAATGAAAAAAGAAGGGTTAGGAGAATAATGCTAAAACTAGAAGGAATAGGAGCTTCACACGGTATTGCAATAGCAAAAGCATACCGTTTAGAAGAGCCAGACTTAACGGTTAACAAATATGAAATTACAAATTATCAAGCGGAAATCGAACGCTTTGAAAAGGCGATCGAGCAAGCGAAAAATGAGTTAGAAAAAATTAGAGATCATGCCAAAAGCCAGCTTGGTGAAGATAAAGCCGCGATCTTTGAAGCACATTTACTCGTATTAAGCGATCCAGAGCTTTTAAATCCTGTTAAAGAAAAAATAGCGAATGAATCCATTAACGCAGAATATGCTATGCGTGAAACAGCCGATATGTTTATTACGATGTTTGAATCGATGGATAACGAATATATGAGTGAGCGTGCGGCTGATATTCGCGATGTTACAAAGCGAGTCATAGGACATTTGTTAGGAGTTGAAATTCCAAATCCAAGCCTAGTTTCAGAAGAAGTCATTATCGTTGCTTACGACTTGACACCTTCTGATACGGCTCAATTAAATCGCCAATTCGTCAAAGCTTTTACAACAGATATTGGTGGAAGAACTTCACATTCAGCGATCATGGCTCGTTCTATGGAAATTCCTGCAGTCGTTGGAACAAAAGAAGCTACTTCGCAAATTAAAAATGGCGATTTCGTCATTGTTGATGGTTTAGATGGAAAAGTATTCGTCAATCCATCAAATGAAATAATCGAACAATATAAAGCGAAAAAAGAGGAATATGAAAAGCAAAAAGCCGAGTGGGCCAAGCTTGTTAATGAAGAAACGATCTCAAAAGACGGTCATCACGTTGAACTTGCTGCTAATATTGGGACACCTGAGGATGTGAAAGGTGTATTAGAAAATGGCGGAGAAGGCATTGGCCTATATCGTACCGAATTTTTATACATGGGAAGAGACCAACTTCCAACAGAAGATGAGCAGTTTGAGGCTTACAAAACAGTTTTAGAAAAAATGAATGGCAAGCCAGTTGTTGTACGTACTCTTGACATTGGCGGAGACAAAGAGCTTCCTTATTTAGATTTGCCAAAGGAAATGAATCCATTCTTAGGATTTCGGGCTATTCGCCTTTGTCTCGAAATGAAAGAAATGTTCCGAACACAATTACGAGCATTACTTAGAGCAAGTAAATATGGCAATTTGAAAATTATGTTCCCTATGATTGCGACTTTAGATGAATTTAGACAAGCAAAAGCGATTTTGTTGGAAGAAAAAGAGAAGTTAATGACGGAAGGAATTCAAGTTTCCGATGAGATTGAAATTGGAATGATGGTTGAAATTCCGTCCACAGCTGTCTTAGCTGATCAATTTGCAAAAGAGGTTGATTTCTTCAGTATTGGGACAAACGATTTAATTCAATATACGATGGCTGCAGATCGTATGAATGAACGTATTTCGTACTTATACCAACCGTACAACCCAGCCATTATTCGACTCATTTCATTTGTGATTGAAGCTGCACATAAAGAAGGAAAATGGGTTGGGATGTGTGGTGAAATGGCAGGCGACCCAATCGCCATTCCTATTCTTTTAGGATTGGGACTTGACGAATTCTCCATGAGTGCCACATCCATTTTACCAGCACGTTCTCAAATTAAAAACCTTTCTAAAAAAGAAGCGGAAAGTTTTAAAGAAAAAATTCTTGCCATGAGAACAGCAGAAGAAGTAGTTGAATTTGTGAAAAATACATTTTATTTATAAAAAAGGACAGCAAATGGTAAAATTCCATTTGCTGTTTTTTTAAGGCTGTTTTCGTAAACTTTGTTGCTTTTCGACTGTCTATGAACCGAACAAAGCACGTGGTTGGACAAATCACATTTGTCCGAACGTTTCGCTTGCTTGACAGTCGAAAAGCTATCGTAATAGTAAAGCAACAATCTTTTAGAAAAGAGTCTTTTATAAAAGATTTTTTCGGATTTAATATTTATTAGGAAAATTTTTCATCGTTCATTCAACATCAAAACAGCCAATATTAAAGGATCAGTCAGCGGAATAAAAAAAGGAAGTGACCTTTGTTGACAAAACCTTTCATTCCCAAACTCGTTTATTATGAACCTCAGGCATTAGATTATCCTCTTGATGAACAATATTGAAGAAATTCAAAAAAATGGGAATACATGATTAAGAAAGATTTACACAAATTTAAAATTATATTTAAAAATGTTACAATGATTCCGATATAAATAATAGGAAAAAATTTATTTTCCTATTGTATTTTTTTATGATAATAGGAGAAGAGATGGGGAGTAAAAACAGTAAACTTTCCCTTTTTTTGTTATTTTAAAAAATTATTTTATTCATGAAACAGTTAAATCAGGAGTTGAACAAAATGGTTCGAAAGCTTCAAGTAAAAATAACCATTTTTTTTGCGGTTTTATTAACGATTTCTTTAGCATCTGTCTTTTTCGTTTCGTCTTATATTATTCAGGAAAGCATTATGGAGGAAACTCAAGAATTAGGAAATTCAATTGTTGAACAAATGAACCAAAATGTTGCAATGCAGCTCAATCATTATGAAAAAAGTATGAAACTATTTAGTCAGGATGATGATTTGCTCTCCTTTTTAAATGAACCATCTGAGGAAAAATTAAATAACGTTTTACATTCTTATCAATCTTTTTTACAAATGAATCCGCTAGTAAAAGCCATACTTATTGGGACGGAAAAAAAAGAAATTTACACTGAACCGCTTTTAGATTTACCAGATGATTTTGATCCGACATCTCGCCCATGGTATCAAGAGGCTCTTGAAAACCGAGATAAAGTCGTTTGGACGGAGCCATATGAAGATGCTTCAACGGGCGAGCTTCTCATCACTGGAGCGAAAGTGATTGAACAAAATGGTAAAATATTGGGCGTCATTGGCTACGACGTTTCATTAGAAGCTGTTGATGCAATTGTCAATAATATTGATTTAGTTCATCATGGCTATGCGTATTTAATGACGGAAAATGGGATTGCTGTTAGCCATCCAACATTAAAGGGGAAAAATTTATACGAATTGAACTACATGAATCGTGTAAAAGAATTGGAGACTGGTGTTATAAGATACGAAGATGAAAAAGAAGAAAAAATGATGATTTTTGATACAATACTGGGTCTTGGTTGGAAGCTTGGGGTTGTTTATCCTTATTCTGACTTATTAAAAACAGCTGAAAATGTAAAAACGACCCATTTACTTATTACAATAGGAGCAGTCATTCTCACAATTATCAGCAGTTTCTTTGTTACACGAACCATTACAAAACCAATTTTATCGTTAACAGAAGAAGCTTCTAAAGTTGCACAAGGAGACTTAACAGTTACGGTTCAAATAAACTCAAAAGACGAAATTGGAAGTCTTGCTGAAAGCTTTAATCAAATGGTTGCGAATATGCGGAACATCGTTGAAAGCATGAAGAAATCGGTTAACCGTATGAACGATTCTTCTGAACATTTAAGTGCAGTATCCGTACAAACGATGGCAGCAAGTGAACAAATTTCCGCAGCCATTGATGATATTGCGAAAGGGTCAAATGAACAAGCTAAAAATGTTGATTCAATGAATGAGCAAATGAAAAGCTTATCAAACAGTATTGAATGCGTTAATAAGTCCATCCAAAATGTCGAACAGCTTTCCAAAGAATCGGAAGATGCTAGCTATAATGGATTGGAAACATTGAATCAACTGCAATTAAAGTCAAAAGAAGCAAATCAAGAAATTCAAACGGTTGAACATGTGTTAAATGGTCTAGCGGATAAAATTAACCATATTACAGATGTCATTACGACGATCTCGAATATTTCCGATCAAACGAATTTGCTTGCATTAAATGCAAGTATTGAAGCTGCTAGAGTAGGTGAGAGCGGGAAAGGATTTGCTGTTGTCGCTCAAGAAGTTCGAAAATTAGCCGAACAATCAGCAGAGGCAACTGAAAAAATCAGCAAAACGATTCAAGGCATTCAAGCTGAAGCAGAAAATGCTGTACAAGCAATGAAACGCTCGAAGGAAATGAATGATAAACAACAACATGCGGTTCATTTAACGGGTGATGCATTCCAAAAAATTGCGACGAAAATGAACGAGTTAATTTATTCGATTCGTACAGTAACTGAAAATATGAATGAAATTAATAATAAAAAAATACAAGTGATTGAATCTCTGCAAAATATCTCTGCCATTTCTGAGCAATCAACTGCAAGTATAGAAGAAGTAAGTGCGTCAACGAATGAACAGTTGAATGTGTTTGAGACCGTTTCTCAATCAGCGGAAGAATTGCATGAATTTAGTAAAAAACTGCAAAAAATAGTCAAGTATTTTTCTGTTTAACAATTTAGCACTTGAGCTTTTTTCAAAAGTTCAAGTGCATTTTTTTTATTTTGGTGCAAATCATGGTAAACTAAAAGAAAAAACAAGATGGGGGAAATGGAATGGACTTAGGAATTAAAGGATTAAGTGCACTAGTTGTGGCTTCAAGTCAAGGGCTTGGTAAAGCCATAGCCGAAAAATTAGTGGAAGAAGGCGCAAATGTGATGCTTGTAAGCCGAAACGAAGAGAAGCTTCAAGCGGTCCAAAAAGAATTATCGTCACTGAATAAAGGAAAAGTATATTATACAAAAGCTGATATCTCGTCAAAGGAAGATATTGAGAAAGTGATTAACCAAACAATCGATAAGCTTGGAACCATTGATCTTCTTGTTAATAACGCAGGAGGTCCTAAAGCCGGAACTTTTGAGCAAATGACTGATGAGGATTGGCAACATGCTTTTGAGTTAAACCTATTAAGTTATATTCGCTTTATTCGGCAAGCACTTCCTTATTTAAAGAAAAATGGTGGACGAATTGTGAATATTGCTTCATCTTCTGTGAAAGAGCCGATTCAAGGGCTTATTTTGTCCAATACGTTTCGCCTAGGAATTGTTGGTTTAACGAAAACATTAGCATTAGAGTTTGCCCCGTATCAAATACTCATTAATACAGTTGCACCTGGCCGAATTGCAACCGACCGCGTTGCACAGCTAGATCAAATCAATGCAGAAAAGCAAGGTGTGACCGTTGAACAAATTCAAGAAAAAATGAAAGCAGCCATTCCACTTGGCCGCTATGGCAATCCTGATGAATTTGCTAACTATGCAGTCTTCTTACTTTCTAAATTAAATACATATGTAACAGGGCAAACATTGTTAGTAGATGGCGGGATGGTTAAATCCATATAAAAGGATAAAATGACGAGGCTTTCTCAACCAAAAGGGTCTGACCCCACTAAAGTCAGACCCTTTTCTCGTAAAATGAACCATTATTTACCGATGAACATTTGTGTCCAATATTTTCCGTTTTCACTATATCCGACACCAATGTGAGTAAAGTTTGGATTTAAAATATTTTTACGATGCCCATCACTATTCATCCATGCTTGTACGACTTCTTCAGGTGTTCTTTGCCCTTTGGCAATATTTTCTCCTGCTGTTTTGTACGTAATTCCAAATTTGTTCATCATTTCAAAAGGTGAACCATAAGTTGGACTTGTATGAGAAAAATAGTTGTTGCGCTGCATATCTAATGATTTTTCACGAGCGACTTTACTTAAATTTTCATCGATTTGTAAAGGCTTTAATCCTTGTTTTTGGCGCTCGATATTTGTTAATTCTACCACTTTTCTTTCATACTCATGAATGGAATAAGAAGTTTTAGATTGATTATTTTGCTTCGGTTGAACCGTATTTGTTTCTTTTATTGGCGTAGAATTTGCCTTTTGATCTGATCCTTTATGAATATTAGTAGGAACCTCTGTTTTGGTTGTAGTAGAATTAGAAGGAATGGTTAACTTTTGAAACTCTTTTGAGTTTATTTGAATATTTGGAAAATATTCTTTGATCTTCTGTTCTATATTCTCTGAATCTATATTGATAGGTTGATATTGACCGTTTATTGTTTTAATATATATTTTTGTTTGAAGCTCATGGGCTTCTGTTTTCTGACCGCCAAATGAGAAAGTAAACAATGCTGCTGCTGCTATTGTTGAATAAAGAAGTTTTTTCATTGCTTTTAACCTCCTAAAATGAATGGTGTTGTTTTGACACCCTTATCTTAACATACGAATTTTGTAATAATTGTACCAATCTATTCCATTGACAAATGAGAAATTCTATTTATTGTAAATTTCTAGTTTCAAAACCTAGTGATAATGCGGTGAATTCAATCTTCAAGTATGTCTGTTTTTCGTAGAAAATGTTCTAAAAATAGGTAAAGAGACTAAAAATTGATCAAAACTTAGTCTTGACACAACAATATTTTTTGGAAGTACTGTAATATAAATTACGATATTGTTACAATAATTAAAGATTGAAATGGATGATGAGTTTAAGGAAAGGGCGAACGGATTTGAGTGCAGAAAGCAAAACAAGAACACCTGAAAAAAAACGGTATAAAAAAGCGAGAATGGTGAGAATCAATGTATTCTTTTTTATAATATTCCTTCTATTTGTTTCGTTAATTATTCGTCTCGGTGTGGTGCAAATCGTTAAAGGAGAAGAATATTCAAAAGAAGTGAACCGGACAGAGGTAGATATCGCCAAATATCCGGCTCCACGAGGAAAAATGTATGACCGTTACAATCGCATTGTCGTCGACAACGAAAATGTACCAGCTATTACGTATACCGTGGAAAGAACGACGAAAGCAGAAGAAAAACTAGAAACAGCCAAAAAGCTTGCCAAACTCATTGACATTGATACACAATTTCTCAAAGAAAGAGATTTACGTGATTACTGGATTGCGAAAAATCCTGAACAAGCTAAAAAACTTCTGACAGATGAGGAGAAAAAATTAAAACCGAAAGAAACGTATCGATTACAAGTAAAACGAGTTCCAAAAGAAGAAATCGAAAAAATTCAAAATAATCCTGAAGAGTTGGAGCTAGCCGCTTTTTATACGAAATTTTCCTCAGGGTATGCATATGAACCGCAAATCGTAACGACAAATTTAACAAGTGAAGAAGTTTCGCTAGTAGCGGAACATTTAGAATACCTACCTGGTGTTGATGTTATAACAGATTGGAATCGCGTTTATCCATATGAAGATACATTCCGGTCTATTTTAGGAAGAATTACAGATGCAAAAGAAGGAATTCCTCAGGATCGTGAATCTTATTTTACCGCACGAGGGTATGCCAGAAATGAACGTGTAGGTGTTAGTTACTTAGAACAACAATATGAGGATTATTTGAATCCGCGTAAGGCACAGTTAAAATATATTTCGAATAAAGATGGAGAAACGATTGCGCAACAGTTAATTGATAATGGACGCAGAGGCTATGATTTAAAACTTTCTATTGATATCGAGTTGCAAAAAAAGGTGGAACAAATTATTGAATCGCGTTTAAAGGAAGCGAAGGGACATCCTGATAACTATTTACTTGACCGTGCATTTGTCGTCATGATGGATCCTTTTAATGGAGATATTTTAGCAATGGCTGGTAAAATGTATCAAAATGGAGAAATGCTAAATTTTGATTATGGTGCATTTGCTACACAATATGAAATGGGTTCAACGGTTAAAGGGGCAACAGTTTTAGCAGGCTACCAATTTGGGATTAAGCACGGAACCGTATTTTATGATGCTCCGATAAAAATTAAACATACAAAGGAAAAATCCTCCTATAAAAACTTTGGACCTATTAACGATATCAATGCTTTAAAAGTAAGTTCAAACGTTTATATGTTCCATATTGCGATGAAAATCGCCGGCATCAATTATGTTTATAATGGCGGTTTTCCAGCAACAATTGAAGATTTCATTAAAATGCGAAACTATTATGCCCAATTTGGATTAGGCGTTCCTACTGGAATTGATTTGCCCTTTGAATCGACAGGACAACAGTCAGATCCCGATACGCCAGGTAAATTATTAGATTTAGCGATCGGTCAGTTTGATACGTATACACCACTGCAAATGGCTCAATACGTATCAACGATTGCAAACGGCGGTTATCGTGTACAGCCGCGCCTTGTCAGATCTATTCATGAACCGGTTGGAGATGATGAGATTGGTCCGATCGCACAAGAAAGGCCAACAAACATTCTAAATCGAATCAATAATACTGACGAAGATATTAATCGAGTACAATACGGGTTTAAACTTGTTACAGGACCTGGTGGGACTGCATCAGGGATGTTTAATCATGATGTTGCAGGAAAAACTGGTACTGCTGAAACGTTTTATTATGGACCAAAGCGTCAATATTGGGGAAAATATGTTTACAATTTAACATTTGTCGGTTATTATCCTTCTGATCGTCCAGAAGTAGCGTTCAGTGTCGTTGTGCCATGGGCGCGAACTAGCCGAGGTGAAATTGTGAATAAAAAAATTGCTAATGACATTGTCAATGCCTATGTTGAATTACAAAAACAATATCAATCAGGAGAAGTGGAGTCAAAAGAGCCATCAAATGACGGCGAATAAATAATGGCTGCCTTAACAATGATGTTAGGGCAGCCATTTTTCAATCATAATTGGATGCAAATTTACGGAATATTCTAATAATTAGTTGAAAAAAGACTCATTTTTTAATAAGATAAAGATGGTAACATACCAACTGGTATATAAGGAGGAGAATTATTGAACTTTTCATATTCTGAAAAAATAAAAAATTGAAAAAAGAATTAATCGAGTTTATGGAAGAATATGTGTATCCAAATGAAAAAACATATGAAAATCAATTAAATGAACCATCATCTAGATGGATAGTGTAACTGCTAAACTATAATGGACAGTTTCCGACAAATAAGTTCCACCGATTATTAAAGAGTTAAAGGAAAAGCAAAAGGATTATGGAATTTATTTTTACCAGATCGTGAATATGGCGCTGGACTAACAAACCTCGAATATTCTCCACTTTGTGAAATCATGGGAAGGTCACTTATTGCCCCAGAAATTTTTCATTGCAGTGCTCCTGACAGAGGAAATATGGAAGTATTAGTCCGTTATGGATCAGAAAAACAAAAGCAAAAATGGTTAATCCCATTATTAGAAGGGAAAATTCGTTCCTGTTTTTTGAAGACTGAGCCAAATGTTGCTTCATCAGATGCTACTTACATTCAAGCTAGAATGATCCGCGATGGAGATGAATATGTAATTAACGGAAGAAAATGGTGGTCATCAGGTGCGGGTGACCCTCGCTGTCAATTTGCCATTGTTATGGGGAAAACTGATCCGTCAGCTCCTCGTCATGAACAACAGTCTATGATTATCGTCCCCTTAGATACACCAGGAGTTAAAGTGGAACGGATGCTTCCTGTTTTTGGCTATAATCATGCCCCTCATGGACATGCGGAAATTACGTTCAACAATGTACGTGTCCCAGCAGGCAATATCATTTGGGCTGAAGGAAAGGGATTTGCGATTGCTCAAGGAAGATTAGGACCTGATTGGATTAGCAGAGCGAGCACTTGAAGAAACGTGTAAGCGCGTTCATAACCGGTTCACATTCGGGAAATCTTTAGCTGAGCAAGGGATTATTCAAGAATGGATCGCCAATTCGCGAATTGAAGTTCATCGTGCCCAAATTGCAAAGCTTGAACTGCGTAAATATCAAGATAAACCGCAAGTAGAAAATGTTCAATAGAAAGGATAATGAAAATGAATGTAAAAGATTTATTTGATTTAACAGGAAAAACCGCGATTGTGACAGGTGGAGGGAGAGGATTAGGAGAACAAATGTCTATTGGCCTTGCTGAAGCTGGGGCGAATGTTGTTGTTTGCTCCCGCCGTGTGGAAAATTGCCTAGCAGTATCGGAAAAAATTCGAGAGCTTGGGGTTCAATCCCTAGCGTTAAAATGTGATGTAACGAATCCAGATGATGTAAAGCATGTAGTCCATGAAACGCTTGATACGTTCGGGAAAATTGATATTCTTATTAACAATAGTGGTGCAACATGGGGAGCGCCTGTATTAGAAATGCCGATCGAAGCGTGGAATAAAGTCTTGAATGTAAATGTAACAGGTGTTTTTCTCATGACGCAAGAAGTCGGAAAGCATATGGTTAAAAGAAAACAAGGGAAAATTATTAATATTTCATCTGTTGCAGGATTAAAAGGATCTGATCCAGCATACATGGACACGATTGGCTACAATACTAGTAAAGGTGCCGTGATTAGTTTCACAAGAGATTTAGCCGTGAAATGGGGGCCATATAACATTCATGTCAATGCGATTGCTCCAGGATTTTTTCCAACGAAAATGTCAAACGTTCTGATTGAAAGAGGGAAAAATCATTTTTTAAATAAGACGCCGTTAAAACGGTTTGGTAGCGAACGTGATTTAAAAGGGGTTGCTGTCTTTTTAGCTTCTAAAGCTTCCGACTTTATGACAGGGGAAGTTCTCATAGTTGATGGCGGGACTCATGCCATGTAGTTTTCAAAAATATAAATGATAGAATAGAAGAATTTAGAGAAGGAGTAAGATGACTCAAACCATTCCGATGCGGAAAGGGGAAGAATTAGATGTTGTAAAACTTGAGTATTTTTTACGCAACCACATTGATCATTTACTAAATGATCCACTAATGGCGGAACAATTTGCAACTGGTGCATCGAATTTAACCAATTCTTTAAAAATAGGAGAATGGGAGGACGAACGGCACCGTGGCCATTAAGAAGTGTGTTAAAGCGGAAACGGTACTTGCGGCATCTTTATTTAACAATTAGGCAGTTGCCGAAACGATCGTCAAATATTTTCCTGAACAAACAATCATTCTCGTTTGTGCGGGTTCTTCCAATCGTTTTGCTTTAGAGGATGCTTATGGTGCAGGTCATTTGATTACTTGCTTGCAAGCGATCCATTCATTTGAGTTAACGGATGCAGCCATTGCTGCGAAAGCCGTTTATCAATTTTATGAACAACAAAGCTTGGAAGTTTTAAAGAGTTCAGCTGTTGGAAAAATGATGATACAGTACGGCTATGAAAATGAATTACAGACGAAAAATTACTCCGTATAGAGGATGTTTTGACAAAGAAAAGGAGCCTTGCAAAGTAGCAGTTAGTTTTTTCATTTTGACTGTTACTTTTTCATTTGAAAAATAAGGGTCTTTTCTAAAAGATTGTTGCTATACTATACTATAGCTTTTCGACTTTCAGGAAAGCGCATCGCTTTCTATGTCACGCTATAGCGTGAGTCAAAAAGCAGCAAAGTTTTCGAAAACAGCCAAAAATAATTAGCTAAATCATCCATAAGGTGCAAATGAGCAGGAATTTTAAATGGAAAGAGCGAACGGAAATAAGTATGTAATGTTCATGAAAATTAAATGATGAATATTTTCCATGATGAAAACATAATGAAAGTGAGGGATGAATCAGATTTGAACGGGATGTCTACTTTTAGTAGTAACTTGTTGGAAGGGAGGGAATCGTTAACATATTTTCACATCAATAGGATTATATCACTTTTACATATGTGAATTGACGGAAAATTTTATCATCCAATGGACCTAAACTAACAGAATGTTTTTGTTAGATTTTAAAAATTCTACTAAAATAATATTTGGATATTTGGGGAGTGTTATTCCTTTGCTTTAAAAGAAGGGGAGGGATTTAACTTGATGAACCAAAATATTATTATAGAAATGATTAATGACACGGTTGAACTATATTCTGTACTTTCTTCGGAAGGTTGCATCCGTTATATATCTTCCAATTGTGTAGAATATTTAGGATATAGACAAGAGGAATTAATTGGAAATAAATTGCAAGATTTTATACATACTGATGATTTATTTTTATTGGAAAGTTATTTTTACAATGATCATTTAATTTATCCATGTACGTTTCGTTTTCGACATAAAAATGGCTCATATACATGGCTCGAAGTGAAAATTGATTTTATTCATAACAGTTTAAAAGAAAATGAAAGAGAAGTCGTAGTAAAATTTCATTCTCATCAATCGGAAGCTTCATTGCTAAATACGGAAACATGGAATACAACATCCAGCCCTTTGTCAATTGAGAGTTGTAAAGATCTTAATGATGCAGCGCAATTGGTTGAACATATGCCTTGTCCTCTATTGATCTTAGTTGAGGGATTTATTCAATATGCTAATGTCGCATGTTTGAATTTATTAGGGGCAAAAAGTCTCGAAGATGTTCATGAAAAAAATATTTTTCAATTTGTTCATCCCCAACATCACGTTATGTTTAAAAAGAGAATTCATCAATTACATAACGGTTTGACTGTCGGATTTAGTGAACAAGCGTGGAAAAGATTGGATGGAGAAATAATTGATGTAGAAATTCGTACATCTTTCGTTACATATAAAGGGAGAAATGCTGAGCTTGTCATTTTAAATGATCTTTCTTCGCAAAAGAAGTTCCATACTTATTTACAAAAAAGCCGTGAAAGATATCAACGACTCATCCAAAACTCAATAGATACGATTGCAGTCATCCATAAGGATAAATGGGTTTTTATGAATGAATCCGGAATAAAGCTATTTGGAGCATCTGATTATACAGATGTAATCGGAAAAAATATTTATTCTTTTTTAAACCATGAATACCATCAAAAAGTGAAAGAGAAATTGAATCAAGTTATGAACGGACAAACAGAAGTGGTCGTCACAAGACAAAACTGGATTTCTAGTACAAAACAAATAGTTTTTACGGAGATGGTGTGCATTCCAACAACATATTTTGACGATCCAGCTGTACAAATTATTTTACGTGATTTAACTGAAAGAAAAAAAACAGAAGAGATGATGCTGCAATCAGAAAAGCTCTCATTAGTAGGGCAGTTAGCAGCTGGTATTGCTCACGAAATTCGAAATCCATTAACGGCCATAAAAGGGTTTTTACAATTAATGAAGTCTGAAAAAAATGAAAACAGTCAATATTTAGAGATTGTTTTTTCTGAATTGAATCGAATGGAAATTATTTTAAGTGAACTATTAATGTTAGCAAAACCACAACAATCTATGTTTAAGAAAGAAAATATTCATAATGCCTTAACAGAAGTCATTTTACTATTAGAAACAGAAGCACATTTAAATAATGTCTTGATTGAAAAACATTTATACAGTGAATGTGAGCATGTGTATTGTGATCAAAATCAATTAAAACAAGTATTTATTAATTTAATTAAAAATGCGATTGAAGCGATGCCAAAAGGTGGAGTCATCTCCATTACAACGAAAACAGAATCAGATGGTGTAACGATCATCATAGAAGATAATGGCGAAGGAATTCCAGAAGAGATTTTGAAAAAAATAGGTCAACCGTTTGTCACAACGAAAGAAAAAGGAACAGGTTTAGGTCTCATGATTACTTATAAAATTATCGAAAACCACCAAGGTACGATTGAGGTAAAAAGTGAAAAAGAAAAAGGAACGATTTTTACGATCAAACTTCCATTCGAAATGAATGAGGAAAAGGAAGAAAAAAAATCAAGTTAAACGGTGAGGTTTCCCTCACCGTTATGAAGGAATGCGTGATTAAATGTTTTTAACTAGTGGTTTCAAATGAGCTTTCGTTTTTTGCTAATATACGTTTCCAATCGATTTAAAGCTTCCTCCAATTGTTCAAATGAATAAGCATATGATAGACGAATAAACCCTTCCCCATAAGGAGAGAAGGCGCTTCCTGGTACTACTGCAACGCGAGCCTCTCTCGCTAATTCTAGGGCAAAATCAAATGACGATTGCTGGAATTGGTGAATAGACGGAAATAAATAAAAAGCCCCATCTGGTTTGATAACTTGTATTCCTAAATGATGCAATCGGTCATAAACGTAATGTAATCTTTTTTTATACTCAACGGCCATCTTTTCAGCATCATTTTCCCCAGCTGTTAACGCTTCATAAGCTGCTTTTTGTGAAATGGATGATGCGCAGGAAACATTATACTGATGCACTTTTAAAATATGTTTGGCTAACGTTTTTGGAGCGAAAAGAAATCCGATTCGCCAACCTGTCATGCTGTGGGATTTAGAAAGTCCATTAATGACAATGGTTTGTTCTCTTAAAAATTGACCGATCGATGTATGCTTTTGCGAATACGTCAATTCACTATAAATTTCATCAGATAATATAAAAATGTTTTTTCCTCGAATCAAATTGGCAATTTCCTTCAACTCATCCTCAGTAAGAGAAACTCCAGTTGGATTTGAAGGATAAGGTAAAATAATACAGCGTGTTTTATTTGTTAAGTGTCGTTCGATTAAAGAAGCTGTCAATTTAAACCCATTATTCGTCGTATCAATGTGAACGGGTTGTCCTCCACAGAGTCGAATTATCGGTTCATAGCCTGGATAAACTGGACCAGGTAGAAGGACCTCAACTCCTGGCTCTAAAATCGTTCTCAACGTAATATCAATTGCTTGACTAGCCCCAATTGTGACAATTACTTCATCATGTGGATCATACTCTAATTGATATTTTTTATGTACAAATTGACAAGCTGCTTCCCTTAATTCAAAAAATCCAGCATTATGAGTATATGTTGTAAAATCTTCATCAATCCCTTTTTTCGCAGACTCTTTCACATGGTCTGGAGTCGGGAAATCTGGCTGTCCAATTGTCAGCGAAATGATGTCATCAAATTGCTGGACTAAATGAAAGAATTGTCGAATTCCTGAAATCGTAATGTTGCGTACGTTTTGATTGATTAAATGCTCCACCTGTGATCACCTTATCTCTCATTTTTTCTAATGCTTTTATTTTATCACTGTTATTTCCTCAATGACGATCATTTTCGTTTGAAAGGAGAAAAATTAGGGAAAAAGAAAAATAAATAATAAAGTGTAGAAAGTGTGGTCATGATGATACGCACATGTGCAATTTTTCAGGATGGCTCTGTAAAATATGATATTTCGCTGCAAGAATTAAAAAATCCAAACATGGCTTGGTACTGGGTTGATTTTCATAAACCTACTGAAGAAGAAACGAAAGTTTTGCACCGTTTTTTCCATTTTCATCCATTATCCATTGAGGATTGTATGGAAAATGTGCATAGACCAAAATTAGATTTTTATGATACATATATGTTTGTTGTTCTACATGCTATTCATCAACAAACACTTGAACCAGAAGAATTGGATATATTTATTAATAAACATTTTATTGTTACCTATCATAAACAAGCGATTCGCGATTTAAATATTATTTGGCATCGCGTTATAAAAGACCCGACCTTTCAAGAAGGTCCGATTCAAAGGTGAAAGAGGTAGCTTTTTAAGGATGTTACTTAGATGAGCGAAGAACTGTGGAATGATTATTTGGGAGACACAGCAAAAACGGCGGTAGAGATGGCGTATCAAGCGATTCTTCCATCGATAAAAATAGAAAAAATAGACAAATAAATGAAGGGTAACATTGATCAAGTCTTTGAAGAGGGCGAAGTAACAAAGTATAGCGTTTGTCAACAGTCTGAGAGGCTGTCAAACTGACAGCCTCAGACGATTATGAATGAAAAATAAAGTTGATGAGAAATAAAAATGCGATTATATATAACGGTAACGCAATTTCTTTCCCACGCTTCATGAACAATTTTAAGATCGGGTATGCGATAAACCCAAAGGCCATCCCATCAACAATACTATAGGTTAGTGGGATGAGAGCGATGATCAAAAAGGCTGGGAAGCTTTCTGAAAAATCTTTTAAATTGATATGCTGTATACTTTGCATCATTAAAGCGCCAATGACGATCAAAATTGGAGAAATCGCACTATCTGGAATAAGTTTTATATATGGTAATAAAGGCAATGAAACAATAAACAACATGGCGGTTGTCATTGCCGTTAATCCCGTTCTTCCACCTGAAGAGATAGCAGCAGCTGTTTCCGCCGTTGCAACTGTCGGGCTAGATCCTAATAGGCCGCAAGTAAGAGCGGAAATTGCATTAGCTTGAAGTGACTTTTGATAACTTTCATTTTGGTTAATCAACTCAGTATGACCTTGAATAAGTCCGATATTTTCAAAAACAATCACCATCGTTAACGAAAAGGTGGCGGTCCAAAAGATGATATGTGTGATGCGTTCAAATGATAAAGCCATCAACACATGTGCATATTCTGACCATGATAAGCTCGTTTGTGACTCTTTCCATTCAATAAGTCCAAAAAAGCTTGCAATGATCACCCCAAATATGATGCTCAATAGAAAGTTTCCTGGCACCTTTTTTGCAAATAAAAGGGCGGTCATAAGCAACGTAAGCATTGTTGCCATCACGTGTGCTTCTGTTAAATGACCTAATGAAACAAAAGTGACTTCATTCGCTACAACAATTCCACCCTTTTGCAGCCCAATAAACGTTAAGAAAATACCGATCCCAGCAGTTATAGCGTGCTTAAGAGAATTAGGTATGGCATTTGAAATGATCTTAGCTAATCTCGTAAATGAAATGACAATAAAGAGGATACCTGAAACAAATACAACAGCTAAGCCTTCCTGCCAAGTAAGTCCCATTGATTCGCAAATCGTATACGAAAATAAAGCATTTACACCCATTCCAGGTACAACGATTATAGGCGTATTGGCCATGAATGCCATAAGTAAGCAACCGATAACAGCACTAAACACCGTTGCTAAAATACCTGCTTCAATCGGTATTCCTGCATCAGCTAAAATGGATGCATTGACAGCTACAATGTAGACGACCGTAAAAAATGCTACAGTCCCAGCAAGTAATTCTTTCTGAATAGTCGTCTGTCTTTCTTCAAGTTGAAACCACTTTTTCACGATTCGTCCTTCCTTGTTGAATTACCCTCCACCCAACCCGTGAATTCAAAAAATGAATCACAAAAAGCATTATAACAAGTCTGACATCTACTTGCAAAAAAATAATTGGATCCATGATAAAGTTTTTTAACTATTAAAAAGAGTCGACAAAAATCCGATATAATAAAAGAAGAATGGTGAGGGAAGGAAGAGGAAAATGGTTCGAAACGATATTTTACTTGAGAGCGGTACAAACGAATTAGAAATTGTGGAATTTATTGTTGGGAATAACAAGTTTGGAATAAATGTTATGAAAGTAAAGGAGATCATTCAACCATTACCCGTAACAAAAGTGCCTCATGCTCATCCTTTTGTTGAAGGCATAATTGAACTGCGAGGTGAAGTTTTGCCTGTCGTCAATGTCGCTCGCGCTCTTGGTTATGATGAAATGGAAAGAACAGAAAAAGATAAGCTCATTGTTACAGAGTTTAATAAACTGAAAGTCGTTTTTCGCGTTCATGCTGTTACGCAAATTCACCGTGTGTCATGGTCGCAAATTGAAAAGCCTTCTGACATGTATCAAGGAATGGAAACACAAATTACCGGTGTTGTGAAAATGCATGATGAAATGATTTTACTTCTTGACTTTGAACGAATTGTCATTGACATTCATCCAGAATCAGCCATTCAAAAGGAAAAACTAAAACATGATGTGAAAGATGCACGTTCTGATAAAAAACTCATTGCGGCCGAAGATTCCCCATTATTAAGACGTTTACTTCGAGAAACTTTAACAGAAGCTGGGTTTAAACAAATCGAATTCTTTGAGAATGGCCAAGAGGTGATTGATTATTTGAATGGACTTAAAGACCAAGGAAAGGAAGCAGCAGAAGAAGTTGATTTAATTATTACAGATATTGAAATGCCACAGATGGACGGACTCCATTTAACAAAACGAATAAAAGAAACTCCAGAATGGGAAAGTATACCAGTTATCGTTTTCTCATCCTTAATTACAGATGATTTAAAGCATAAAGGACAACAGGTAGGGGTAGATGCCCAAGTTAGTAAACCGGAAATTCACATTCTCGTTGAAAAAATAGATGAATTATTATTTGATACAGAATAAAAAATGGACTTGAAGCATTTACAAAATGCTTCAAGTCCATTTTTTATTGACAAAGCTTAAATATATAGAATCTTTTTCAAACTGTTTATATAGGAATGATTTGACAATATCAATATCTTAAAATCCGTTCAAAGTGTGCTTATCGAGCTACGGAACTATTTTTAATTGAACAGCTGCGAAAGTTTGGACTAGAACACTTCTACATGACTTATCCACCACTTATCGACGAGAAAGTATTTCGTTTGAATGATTTGAATGAAAAAAAGCTGCTTCTTGACTAAAAATAACGTTCACCTAGACGTTTAAAAACCGGTTTTTGATATGTACGTTTATTTCGATGCTTCCTTTTTTTCATGTGATTCGGTTCATGATACCCAACATATTGCTGTAAAATTGCTTTTGCTTTTGATAAAGACATTTTCACTTTCGGATTTCGATACGTTTCATTTAAGGAACCTAAATGTGGAAGGTTTTGGAAGTCTTCTTTTGTAGGGGGCATATGAAAAAAGTATTGTCCCGCATATACGAGAACGTCAGACTGCTGCTGACTATATTTAGGGTTGTTCGAATAATGAAGTCCTATTTTCTTCGCTTTGCCTTCAGACAATAGTTTTTCCAGCGCTTTCTTTTTTAATGAATAAAGAAATTTCGGATTAGGTGCCGTTTTAGCGTGGCGATTGACAATATAAATGGCTCGGGCAATTTTATCAACTGCTGCGTCATTTGAATGACATTGGTTGCTATCGTCCATATTTATTCTCCTTTTAATAATATCTTTAATAGTTTCTTAAGTAAATTATACTTTCATAAATAGAAAATGCAACCAAATTACACATCCTTTTTATTTGTCGTATGTTAAGTTAGTATAAGTTCGCAGCAAAAAATAAATCGTTTGTTAAAAAAGATCCAGTTTATGAAGAGCTTGTACCGTTTCATAAAATAAGTTTTAGGTTAATTCGCTTTATATACTTCTTTGTTCTTTTGCGTAGAAAAAGTGTACACCTCTGCCTCTTTTTTCGGTAGTAGTACCGCATAAAAAATAAAAACAGCTAAAATAACCGCAGCTATCCCATAATAAATCAGATCCACATTTGAAACGACCTTCGGAAATAATACAGTAATGCAACCAAGAGTTAATGATTGAGAAAACATCATAATTGGATCAATCCAGCCGCTTACACGTCCCATAAAATTCGGCTGAACAATTTTTGGCATCCAATCACCGATGACAACATTAACAGGGCCGATACACATTCCGATAAAAAAAGATAAAATGAAAAAGGTCCAAGCATTACTTGTTAACCCTAATAAAAGCACTAAAATACTTGTCATTAAAATTGGAAAAATAAATAGAACATATGAATTCATTTTGTTGGCCAACCAGGTTGAAATGACACTTCCGAATAAAAGTCCGACACCTAAACTAATTGCAAAATAGGATGCATAAGCTTCATAATGAGCGGGAGCTAATTCATATTTCATTGTAAAGATTGGTAAAACAGCGAAGCTGCCTTGAATAAAGCCGAACACGAAAAATCCAAAAATAATCAATGAAAGCAGCCGGTTGCGAATGATATATTGAATCCCTACTTTAAAATCAGTGAGTGTTGATTTCATGTTTAAATCTTTCCACTTTGGACGGCCATTTGGTAGTCGTGCTGCTTGGGGAATGTTACATGCACGAATGAGTAATGCTGATATGATAAAACTGACCGCATCAATGAATATCGCACCATGGATGCCAATCCAGTTATACGTTAGAGCACCTAATCCTACTCCAAAGACCATAAACATACTAAATAGCATTTGGTTAAGCCCAGCTGCTGTGGCAAATTGATCTTTTCGCAAAATCCCTTGTACTAAACTCGTTTCAGCGGGGAAAAAGAACTTTGTCACAGCGCTTCGCAAAAATAAAATAAGAAACATAAGCGGTAAAGAATTTGTGAACAAGGCGAAAAAAAAGAAAATGGTTAATATGGCACGAATCCAATCACAATTTTCAGCAACTTTTTTTCGATCGAGTCGATCTGCTACAACTCCAACAAGAAAAAAGACAAAAATCGTTGGCAATGAATACATCAGTTCGGCCAATGTTGCATAATAAGGCTGCTCACTAAAATGATCGAGCAAATAAAAAGCAAAGGCCATATTTCCAATGGTTGTCCCCATTTGTGAAGAAAGTGCAGCAAAAAAAAGCTTAACAAAATTGCGGTTTTGAAAGATGTCCATTATAAAATGCCCCTTAAACGTATGAATTTTCGTGAAAATACTTTAAACCTCTTACAATATATCATAGATTCGATCGATTGTGTTAAGGATGAATGAAAACTTCTGTTCCATTAGGAACCATAGAGGAAAGCTCTAAAACATCTTGATTAAACATGCGAATACAGCCCTTTGAAACGGCTTTTCCGATCGAAGACGGATTATTCGTTCCATGTATTCCATAATGAAGTTTGGATAAGCTTAGCCACATCGCTCCAAAAGGTCCACCTGGATTTGGGGCACGATTGACAATAACGTATTGGCCAACTGGGGTTTGGGACAAAATCGCTCCAACTGCAATTGGATATGTTTTGATGAGTATGTTATGTTTATATAAACGCAATTTTCTCTCTTGTATGGATACGTCAACTTTGTATGGGATGGATTGAGGATTTGGCAGGCCTGGAATATAGACTGGCTGTCCAGGTTTAATCTGATCAGGACGAATAGTTGGATTCGCTTGCAATAATGACTGTAAACTTAGGCGATAATTCATCGCTATTTCTGCAAATGTTTCTCCACTTTTAACAAGATGTATCATTAGCCATTTCTCCTTTCCATTTCAGTGTATGATTTGTTGATGAATACGTTCTGTTAGAAAATTTATGTTTAAGGGTGTTGAAGCTTTGAAAGGTAAATACGGAATTGTGGATATTGGTTCAAATACAATACGTTTAGTTATTTATCAACAAGATAAAAGCGGTAGGTTAAAAGAAATTGAAAATGTAAAGGCAGTGGCGAGACTTCGCAACTTTTTGCTCGAAAATGGGGAATTAAGTGAGGATGGAATAAATGTTCTTATCGATACATTAAAATCGTTTCAAGAGGTAACCCGTTTTCATCAATTACGAAACGTTAAATGTGTAGCGACAGCGACGATTCGTCAAGCGATTAACCAAAAAGAAATCATTCAAATTGTGCAAAAAGAAACAGACTTTCAAATTCGCATCCTATCCGAATACGAGGAAGCTTATTACGGTTTTTTGGCAGTCGTGAATTCAACATCCATCCATGATGGATTTACGATTGATATCGGTGGGGGAAGCACAGAAATTACTTACTTTCAAAACCGGAATTTGAAACATTTCCACAGTTTTCCTTTCGGTGTTCTTTCTTTAAAAAAACAATTTGTAAAAGGGAATACACCAACAGAAACGGAATTAAAAGCACTTAAGCAGTTTTTACAAAAACAGTTTGCTAAGCTCCCATGGTTAAAAGGAAAGAAACTACCGATTATCGCTATTGGAGGTAGTGCGCGCAATTTAGTACAAATGGATCAAGCACGCAAACAGTATCCATTGAAAAACCTTCATCAATATCAAATGGATTTAAAAGATATTGTAAATGTAAAAAATTATTTGACCTCTCTTTCTTTTGATAAGCTAAAGCAAGTTGAAGGTCTTTCAAAAGACCGAGCAGATATTATCATCCCCGCTATTGAAGTGTTTTTACAGTTATATGAAACTGTTGAAGCGACAGCATTTATATTAAGTAGAAAAGGTTTAAGAGATGGCATTTTTTATGAAGAATTATTGAAAGATATTGGGTCACCGATTTTTACGAATGTTGTGGAAGAAAGCTTTCAGCAGTTGGCGATTGATTATGAAGTCGATTTAAAACATGCGTTTCAAGTAACGAACATTGTATATATGTTGTTTCGACAATTGAAGGACCAACAAATTGGAGAATGGACAGACGTTGATGTTCAATTGCTTCGAACTGGAGCCCTTTTTTATAACCTAGGTCAATATATTGACCCTGAATCGAGTAGTCAGCATACGTTTTATTTGTTAGCTAATCGCACGATTGACGGGATGTTTCATAAAGAACAAGTAGAGCTTGCCTTGATTGCATCATTTAAAAATTCCTCTTTATTTAAACAATATGTAGAACCTTTTCAGCAATGGTTTTCAAAGGAGGAGCAGCGGAAGCTTCGTTTTTTAGGGGCTTTAATCAAGTTTGCCTATCATTTGAATGCAACGAAACGGGATATTGTCGAAAACATTCATGTAAAAGTAGATGAAAAGGGAACGATCCACGTGAATATTTACTGTAATCAAAATTGGCAGCCGGAACAGTATCAAGTTGAAAAACAAAAAAAGCACTTAATAAAAGTGTTAAAACGAGAAGTGAAGTTGCATTTTTTGCCAATAAACACAAAAATGATGCAGCTAATATAAAGGAGCCTTTCATAGGCTTTCTTTTTATGCTAATTTTTAATTAGAACGATTAAGTGATGATGCAAGAAGGTGAAAATGATGACGATGACAGAAAATAAAAATAGAGAAAGGGATTTAAGCAATCCAAAGTACTACAATAATCGCGAACTAAGCTGGCTTGCTTTTAATAAACGAGTGTTAGAGGAGGCAGAGGATGAACGTAATCCGTTGCTTGAACGGATGAAATTTTTAGCCATTTTCAGCTCCAATCTCGATGAATTTTTTATGGTCCGTGTTGCTGGATTAAAAGATCAAGTGAAAGCAGGTTTTAACAAGCCGGAAAATAAAGCAGGCTTAACACCGAAAGAGCAATTGTCGCAAATAGCGAAAAAAAACCATCAATTAGTCGAACATCAATATCACATTTTTAATCATAAAATTGTTCCACAATTGGAGCAGGAGAACATTTTCTTTTTAACCATTCAAGATTTAACAAACAAGCAACTACTTCAGCTAGAAAAATATTTTGATGAGCATATTTTCCCTGTCTTAACACCAATGGCAGTCGATGCATATCGCCCGTTTCCAATGCTTCTAAACAAAAGCTTAAACCTCGCCATTTTGCTTGAAGACAGCTGCGAAACGGATGAAAATCGCATTAAAACAGCCATCGTCCAAGTCCCAGCCGTTTTAGATCGCTTGATCGAGGTAGAAGGGGAACAGGGAAATCGGAACTTTATCATGCTAGAGGATGTCATTAGTCATTTTATTTACAAGCTATTTCTCGGTTATAAAGTTGTATCAGTTACGGAGTTTCGGATTACACGAAATGCGGATTTAACGATTCATGAAGAAGGAGCAAGAGATTTATTAAAGGAAATTGAAAAGGAATTAAAGAAACGAAAGTGGGGAGCGGCTGTACGTTTAGAAATTAAAAAGTTCGGACGAGATCATCGGATTTTAAAGTATTTATTACAAGAGCTAGAAATTCATGAAAAGGATGTTTACGAAATTGACGGTCCGCTTGATTTAACGTTTTTATTTTCTTTTTATAAAATATTAAAACCGACTCATGAACATTTAGTTTACGAAACGTTAATACCACAGCCTCCGAAGGATATTGGTTCAGATGAAGACCTATTTGAGGTGGCAAAAGAAAGAGATATTTTGTTGCACCATCCATATGAATCATTTGAACCTGTTGTCGATTTTGTGTCAGATGCGGCCGATGACCCGGATGTACTAGCAATCAAACAAACCTTATACAGAGTCAGCGGGGATTCACCGATTATTGAAGCGTTAAAGCGAGCGGCTGAAAACGGGAAGCAAGTAACGGTATTAGTTGAATTAAAAGCGCGGTTTGATGAAGAAAACAACGTACAGTGGGCAAAGGAGTTAGAGAAAGCGGGCTGTCACGTCATTTATGGAATGACTTATTTGAAAACACATAGTAAAATTACACTTGTTGTCCGGCGAAAAAATGGTAAAATTGAGCGTTTTGTCCATTTAGGAACAGGAAACTACAACGATCAAACAGCAAAGATCTATACAGATATCGGACTCATCACTTCCAAACAGAAATTTGCTATTGATGCAACGAACTTTTTTAACTACTTAAGCGGATATACCGAAAAGCCGACCTTTCATCATCTCTCAGTATCTCCATTTGATATTCGAAGTAAATTCATCGAGCTCATTAACCAAGAAATTCAATTTCAAAAACAATACGGAAATGGTCGGATTATTGCTAAAATGAATTCGTTGACAGATAAAGAATTAATGATGAAATTATATGAAGCATCATGTGCAGGCGTCAAAATTGACTTAATCGTTCGCGGTATTTGCTGTTTACGTCCTGGTATTAAAGGAGTAAGCGAAAATATTGCCGTTCGAAGTATTGTCGGTCGATTCCTAGAGCATAGCCGCATCTATTTATTCAATCATAATGGGGAGAAAAAAATATTTCTTTCCTCAGCTGATATGATGACTCGCAATATGGAAAGACGTGTGGAAATATTATTTCCAATCTATGATGGACAATTAAAAAAGAGACTGAATGACATTCTTGATATTTTACTAGCTGATAATGTTAAAGCACGCGAGCAGGATGAACGCGGGGATTATCACTACGTACAACGTGCAGCAAATGAGCCGGAAATTGATTCACAGCTTATTTTATTTAATATGGCCTACAAGGTTCGTGATGATGAAGAGTAATGATGAAGCTTCATAAATGAAGGGAAGAAAGCGAAAATTATGTCCGGAAGAAGGAGAAACTTTAAAAGAACGAATAAATGGCCAGCCCCTTTACGGTATTTGTGAAGGGGCTAGTTCGTATTTATTTCGATTTTAAAGTAAATAACGTTATTTCTGGAACGGATAAAAAACGGTAAGGCACCCTTGTGGTCCCTAATCCTCTATTAACATAAAGAGTTGTCTTCCCAACTTGATAAAGACCTTCATAATATTGTTCTGCATAGGGTGGTGTGTAAAGTGCACCGATGAATGGAAGCTTAATTTGGCCACCATGTGAATGACCAGAGAGCTGAAGATTTATTGAAAATTGTTGTGTACGATTGACGGCATCTGGTTCATGTACGAGTAAAATGGAAAAAGCATTTTCTTCCATGTTTTGTAATGTTCCATTCCAATTAGGCCTTCCAAGCATTAAATCATCGATACCAGCAATATAAATATAGCTGCCATCCATTAAGGTGATTTTTTTCGTCTCATTCCTTAACAAATGAAAATTAGACAGTTCGAGAATGTTTCGGTAAATATTCGTTCCGTATCCACCATGATCGTGGTTTCCATATATTGCGAATTTGCCTAATGGTGCGTTCAATTTTTTTAATAAAGGGATGATTTCGTTTATGTGTGAATAGCGATTAGGTTCATCAATTAAGTCTCCCGTAAAAACGATCATATGTGGCTTTAATGAATTAATCGTATCAATCACATTTTTAAACTGTTCAATTGTAAAAAAATCACTTAAATGTGTATCGCTAAATTGAACGATTGTCACTTCATGAAAACTCGCTGGTATTTGTTCATGTTCGACCGTCTGTTTCGAAATCGCAAGCCGTCTAGGCTCAATGTATTTAGCATAGCTATAGCCTCCAACCGTACCTCCTATACTCGTCAAAAGTATGCCTAAAAAGCCTTTTAAAAAGTGTCGTCGTGAAATACCTTTCATTGATCTCAACCATTCCTGCCGTGACTTATTTTTATATTATAACATTGATCAAAAAACTTTGTGGTAATAAAAATAGTAAGAAAATACAGATAATTAGTGATAAAATATTTATACGTTGTTTTCGTAAATTTATTGTTTTTCGACTTACGCTATAGCGTGACATAGCAAGCGTACCGCTTGCCTGACAGTCGATAAGTTATCGTATAGTAATGCAACAATCTTTTAGAAAAGAGGCAATTTATAAGGATTAAAGGGTAGGTTTCTTTCAAGTAATGCTATGAAAATATGGTATAATTAAACAGTAAGGTAGTTATAATTGTGAGGGGATATTCATGGATCCATTAGACATTTTAACAAATTTAGAACGAGTAGAACCATTTTATCAAGCTATATTTAGTGCTGATGAACAAAAAGTGATTGGCTATGAGGTGCTTGGAAGAATAAAATTCAAAGGGGAATGGAACAGCTTAGGATCTTTTTTTCAAGATGAGTCCGTTCCAGAAGAATATCGCATCGAAGTCGATGATTATATAGTAAAAAAAGCTATAAAAGAAATAAAACAACTCGATGAAGATATTCTCATATTTATAAATCGTGATCCTAATTTACTAATGATTGATAATGGTGAAAGCTTATTAAATATATTACTAAATGAAAAAGAAAAAGAGCTCGATTTAGAACGAGTCGTCATTGAAATCACAGAGCATAACTTTACAGGCGATATTGAACAGTTGAAACATCTACTTACTTACTATCGAACATATGGAATTAAAATAGCTGTTGATAATATTGGCAAGGAAAGCAGCAATTTAGATCGAATTGGACTATTATCACCAAATATTTTAAAAATTGATTTACAGCCGTTGAAAAAAGCAACCCCAAGTCAAACCTATTTGGACGTTTTATATTCCATTTCTTTACTTGCTCGAAAAATTGGCGCAACTCTTTTATATGAAGACATTGAAGCAAACTTTCAGCTTAAGCATGCTTGGAAAAATGGGGGAAGGTATTATCAAGGCTTTTATTTACACCACCCATCACGTACATTTATTGACAGGGATTTTTTAAAAGAACGATTAAAAGATGAGTTTCAACATTTTATCTATTATGAAAAGAAAAAGCTTGAAATTTTATATGAAAAGTCAGAGGAGTTTCACACATTAATTCAACACCTGATCAATAAATATAAAAAGTCGACGAAGGATTATAATGAATTCATTACTCTTTTAGCTGAAGATTTGTCACACTGCAGCTTTCGCATTTATGTTTGTGATGAAAATGGGTTTCAGCAATCAGGTAATATTTTTAAAAAAGAAAATGGCTGGGTGTTCCAGCCCGAGTATTATATGAAAAATTGGAGCTGGCGCCCTTATTTTTTGGAGAATATTATGAGAATGCGTGTCAATAAAAAAGGGTTTTTTAGCGACTTATATAGTGATATTGAAACAGGGGAAACGATACGAACATTTTCGTACCCACTGAATGAACGCCATTACTTGTTTATTGACTTGCCTTATTCTTATTTATTTGAGCAGGATGGTTTACTATAACAAATGTATAGATCACCACCTTTTTTCAAACGCTATAGAAAAAAGGTGGTTATATAGATGCAGTATATGAATTTTATTTTAGGGATTATTGCTTTAATCATATTAGTGATCGGACTCGTTTATACGATATGGACAGGCAAGCTAGTTGACGCAAGACAAAGTAAGTATGATACAAAAATCAATGAAAAAGTGGATGAACGGCCATATTTACGTAATCCAATTTTTCTGGCCTATATGATTTTTATAGGAATTTTGTTGTTTTACTTAATTTATGTTTATCTTACTGAATGGTAAACTTTATTTCGCCTCATGTAAAATAATATAAAAGGTCACTAGTATTGATTATCCATTATTTGACTTAAAGATACAGAATCGTATGGCTGAACACATGCTTTTCTGCCGGAGTCGGCAAGCGATTCGCTTGCCGACTCCGGCAGAAAAGCTAGAAATAGAGCCATCTCAACTGGTTTTTATTGGTTAATCAACACGCCTGATAAAAGGTCGTGATCATCGCATATTTAAAGTCCAAATGAGGCTGTCTCATAAGTGTTTGACCCATTTCACTATAAATAGTAGGAGGTTTTAACACTTTATCACAGCCTCTTTTTTGTACATTCAAACGTATGTAAGTCTCAATCAATACTGTTCGTAAAATAGCTGCTTTTTCTTCTAAAAGGGTCGCTGCATTCATTTTTCCTCTACGAAAAATTCGACATGAACATTTCATGCATGTTGAAATTTGCTAGGATTTTACGAATTGTTTTCCGTCATAACCATGACCACAACGGTACAATAAACATAAGAAAGTTAAATTAAGGAGGTGATCCAGTGCGAACGAGTTTATTTGCTATGATCATTGTGGCGATTTTGTTTGGACAAGTCCCGCTAAATGTAGCTGCAATTGAAGAGAAGGAATTGATGAAAGAAGAAACGATTTGGTTTTTACAAGATGCATTTGCAGCCCAAGTTTCACTTACCGAAAAAGAAAGGTCTCTATCTGAGATAATGTATATATTAACACCTTATTTTACTTACACCTTCCGTCAATCCTTCATCCATGAAAACGTCGAGAAAGGAAAGAGCGGCTACTTCGTATATGCAACAGATGCCCCTAATAATAATGTAGTTCCATTTTTTGATTATAACAAACCATTTACTTTTCAATTGAATGAAACAACTCGATTAATCTATCAATTTTTCCCAAAATCATCCGAAGGTCCTGTCTCTTATGAAGATCACTACGAAGCTGTTTATTTTAAAAAAGAAGATGGAAAATGGAAAATACATCAAATTCAATTTTCGGAACAACAACCGCATATTCCACACGACGAACTGAATAATCTGGAAGGACAACTACCGCTTCAAAACGAAAAGGGACAAAACATGCATGAAAGACAAACTATCCAAAAGAACAATGAACGAAAAATGGCGAACCAATCAGTAAATTCTGTTCAAAATGAAAAGAACTATGATGGGAGATACATGCAAACGGAGGAAAAATTGAAAATTCCATTGATTCCTTTTCTCCCAACTTATTGGACAGTAAAATCGTATATTTTTTCGCAAAATTATTATTGACAATGAAATTGATAATCATTATCATTATAAGTGTAATCTCGCTAAATCAATACCCCCGCTCCCCCTTTGTTAGTAAAACCTCGGCTTATGATCGATGCCGAGGTTTTAACTATATTTTTGAATTTTTTACTAATTTTTTATTTCTTTTTTGTCAAATAATCGACTAACCCCATTGCACAAACTTGACAATCAACTGATAAAATTTCATACACTTTATGGTTTTCTGGAACACCGATATTTGTCAAATATGTAGAAATTCGATTTTTAAGCTCCTTTTCGACAGCTTGAACCGCTGCATTGAAGTCATTATTTGTTATAGACTGAAAACCAGCTTCTCCAGCCTGCAAAAAGATTGGCATCCACTTGCGAATAGACGAATATACCGTTTCTGGATCGTGACATACTCCAAAATGGCTAAAATAAATTTCTTTTACGTCTAGGTTTTCAATAAAAGAGGTTGATTGCAGCATTTCATCAGGGTCAAATTGGTTTGGTGATGTAGAAGGTAAAATGAAATCAATTTTCTCCTTCTTCAGCTCATTATAATAAATACCTAATGTATCACCCGAAAAAATTCCCTTACTTTTGGAATCGTATATACTGAAGTGGTGTCTTGAATGTCCAGGAGTGTCATAAAAGGTTAATGTACAAGAGTCGCTTAATTTTAACGTTTCTCCGTGATGTTTGATCACCATTCGATCCTCTGGAATGGGTAGAATCGGATCAAAAAGCTGTTCAAATTTTTCCCCGTAGACGGCTTTTGCTCCTTTAATGAGCCGTGAAGGATCAGCTAAATGCTTAGCTCCTTTAGGGTGAACAATTACTTTTGCATTTGGACAATGCTTTAATAACAGCCCTGCCCCGCCAGCATGGTCGAGATGGATATGGGTAACGATAATATTTTTAATGTCATCAGGCGATAGCCCAAGCTCGCTTAACCCATTTAATAGATGTGGTACAGATGGACTAGCTGAAGTTTCTATAATCGTTAACTCATCCTCTTTTAGTACATAAGAAGCTGTGCGTCCCTTTCGCTTTAAATCATACGTGTCGATGATATACAACCGATTTGATAATTGATATACATCCGTCATCATAATCCCTCCCCAGCTTTTATTGTACGACTTTTCGAACTTTTTTGTAAAATAAAAAATGGGTAAAAGCAGGTAAAAAGTGGATAAGATTGTCCGACCATCGCCTTTTGTTCGGTTCACTTCACACTAAAGTGTGACATAGGAAGCGTGTCGCTTTCCTAGACAGTTGAAAAGCTAAGATTGTAAAGCAACCAGGCGTGTTGATTAACCGATAATAACCAGTTGAGATGGCTCTATTTCTAGCTTTTCTGCCGGAGTCGGCAAGCGAATCACTTGCCGACTGGGCATGCAATACGCATGCCCTTCTCGAACAATGAACGCTTTGCAGGCAAATTCATTTGCCCGCTTGCGTTCTTGTTCGAGGGATGTGGCAGAAAAGCATGTGTTCAGCCATACGATTCTGTATGTTTAAGTAAAATAATGGATAATCAACACTTGTGTAAAGCAACAATCTTTTAGAAAAGAGCCTTTACTTTTTAGAACTCTCATTGTTGTTATTACATACTTTATTTCACATAAAGATATTTCGTTTCGATATCATCAAATTTTTGGATATATGTTATCATTAATGTAGTCCATTATGTTCTAAAAATAAACGTTTAAATAATTTGATTTTAAACATTGAGAGGTAGAAGAACCATGTTTAGTATTCATTCGGAAAAATTTTTAGAAACATCCATTATGGATATCATTATTCCGGCAGATAAAGTAGCTCATGTGCAAATTGGCAATAATTTAGAACACGCTTTATTAGTTTTAACGAAAACGGGATATACAGCTATACCGGTTTTAGATCCGTTTTTTCGTTTACACGGATTAATCAGCACAAATTTAATCATGGATTCGATATTAGGATTAGAACGCATTGAATTTGAAAGGCTTGAAGGAATGAAAGTAGAAGAAGTGATGAATAAAGATATTCCTAGACTTTTAAAAACCGACCAAGTGATGAAAGCTTTGAAGCTTGTGATTAATCATTCATTCGTATGCGTAACAGATGATGACGGTGTATTAGAAGGGATTTTTACCCGTCGTGTGATTTTAAAACATTTACATCAACATTTACGAAAAATGAATAAATAAAATCAAACGAGTCGATCCACATTCTACTAAACGACATACGTTGATGAACAAATAGAAAAAATGTGAAATATATCGATTTTTTGATGCGCCTTCTCGGGCGTTTTTCATTTACATAAAAATCGTATTGACATGAAAAAGGAGGTTAAAACTTGGGAAATGTAATGTCTTCAAAAGAGAATGAATGGCTTATGAAAAAAAGAACGAACCGTCCATTCGTTCTAGCTGCGGTGATGCTTGCTATGTTTATGGCTGCAGTAGAAGCGACGATTGTTGCCACAGCAATGCCTGCTATCGTATCTGAAATCGGTGGATTTTCAAAATATAGTTGGATTTTTTCTTCGTATTTACTTATGAATGCTGTAACGGTTTTAATCTACGGAAAGCTTTCAGATATTTTTGGGAGAAAGCCAATTTTAATTATTGGAATTATAATATTTTTAATTGGTTCCATTTTATGTGGTTTAGCACAATCAATGGATATGCTCATTATTTATCGGTTTGTTCAAGGTCTTGGTGCAGGCGCTGTCATGCCGATCGCTTCAACCATTATCGGAGATATTTATACAAAAGAAGAACGCGCTAAAATTCAAGGATATTTATCTAGTGTATGGGGGATTTCCGCCATTATTGGTCCAGTATTAGGGGGAGTATTAGTCGAATATATTAGCTGGCGCTTCGTCTTCTGGATGAATATTCCTTTAGGATTATTGGCAATTGTTAGCCTTGTATTTTTTCTACATGAGAAGATTGAAAAGAAAAAAGTGGAAATTGATTATTTAGGTGCACTCTTTCTGTTTTTGACCGTTAGCTCTCTTATGATTGTTTTAGTCGAGGGTGGTGTAGCTTGGGCTTGGACATCCTTAACGACAGTCTTCCTTTTATCTGTATCGGTTTTGTTTCTTATTCTCTTTATTGTTCAAGAGCAGCGTGCCATAAACCCGATGATGCCATTTACGATTTGGAAAGACCGGTCAATCTTCATAGCTAACGCAACATCTTTTACAACCGGAATTATATTGATGGGTATTTCCTCTTTTCTCCCAGCATTTGTACAAGGCGTTATGGAAAAGTCGCCGATGGTAGCTGGCTTTACGCTGACTACTATGTCCATCGGCTGGCCGATTTCCTCAACGATTGCTGGCAGGCTTATATTATCAATTGGCTTTCGTAAGACATCCGTAATAGGCGGCCTATTTTTAATGTTCGGAGGAGTTGTATTTTTCTTTTTATCTAGTGATGATGGCCCATTGATGGCCATGTTCGGTTCTTTTTTAATCGGTGTAGGAATGGGCTTTTCCACAACTTCCTTTATTGTCTTAATTCAATCAGCAGTTCAATGGAGTGAGCGTGGCATCGCTACTGCTACAAACATGTTTATGAGAAATTTAGGAAGTACGGTTGGAGCTGCTTTACTAGGAGGTGTATTAAACAGCAGTTTAAAAAATTATTTACAAAAACAAGGTAATGATGTGGAGGCTAGCTTGAATGCTGCCCATTCACTGCTGAATCCACATGGAAATGATTCTTTATCCCATCAAGCAAGGGAAGTATTGCAAGAAGGATTAAACATTGCTTTACATCACGTTTATATTTTTGTGCTAGCTTTTGCAGTTGTTAGCTTTATGTTGATTTTGTTTTTACCGCGGGAAAAACGAGAATAAAATGATGAATTGATCCCCAAAAGCGCTTGATGGAAACTTTATAATGAATGTTGAAAAATATAAGCCTATAATATAAGCATAACTTATGAATTGGGTGATAGTGATGCAAATATCTGAATTACAAATGCTTGTTACGTTGGCAGAGGAAATGAATATGCGCAAAGCAGCAGAACGATTGTTTGTTTCACAACCTGCCTTATCACAACGTCTTCAATCGATCGAAAAGTCATGGGGCTTTAAAATTTTTTTAAGATCACAAAAAGGTCTTACATTAACACCTGCTGGGGAAAAGGTCATTCAATTTGCCAAAGAAATGGTAGCAAAGGAAGAAAAACTTCGCGAAGAAATTTCGCAAATGGAAGGTGAGGTTTACGGGACATTAAAGCTTGCTGTCGCTTCAATTATTGGCCAACATTGGCTTCCAAAAGTTTTAAAGGATTATGTCCAACTATATCCTCAAGTGAAAATCTCGCTTATTACTGGCTGGTCGAGTGAAATGCTAAAATGTATGTATGAAGAGGATATTCATATTGGCATTATTCGAGGCAATCCAGAATGGAAAGGGATCAAGCAGCATTTATTATCAGATACCCTCTATTTAGTTGATACGGAAATTAATAAACTTGAAGACCTCATTCATACAGAACGACCATTTATCCAGTTTAAAAGTGATTCCACCTACTATCAAGAGATTCAAGATTGGTGGCATAGACAATTTAAAGTATTTCCGAAGAGAACGATTGTAGTTGATCAAATTGAAACTTGCAAGCAAATGGCCTTTAATGGCATCGGTTTTGCTATTTTGCCATCGGTAACGCTTTTAGATCATGATCATCATATTTTTAAAATCCCACTTCTTGATGAAAATGGGAACGCAATTAAACGAGACACGTGGTTGCTAGGGACAGAGGCTTCCTTTCAATTAAAGCATGTACAAGGGTTTTTACACGTTGTCAAAAAACATTCTGGTGAATTTTAAATGAACTTTAAAGATCAGTAAAAAGCAGGTATAAATAAGCAAAAAGTCATCACGCTTCCTTATTTCCATGTAAAGCTTGTCAAAAGAAACCTTTCTTTGATAGAGTAAAGGTATAAAGTGAAACGATCAATTTAGGGATACACCCTTGCAAAGGATCGTTTTCATGCATTTTCTATTTCATGGCTATGCTTCTATGGATTCTATAAAAGAAACTGAAAGAGAGGAGTTTATACATATGAAAATGATGGATGCCAATGAAATTATTTCTTTTATTCAAAATAGTAAAAAATCAACACCTGTAAAAGTTTATATGAAAGGTGATTTAGAAGGCATCGATTTTGGTGCAAATGCGAAAACTTTTATAACAGGAAATTCAGGTATTGTCTTTGGTGAATGGGAAGAAATTTCGAAAGCATTAGAAGAAAATCAAGCAAAAATTGAAGATTATGTCGTTGAAAATGACCGCCGCAACTCAGCAATTCCGTTATTAGATTTAAAAGGGATTAAAGCTCGTATTGAACCAGGGGCAATTATTCGTGATCAAGTAGAAATTGGTGACAATGCCGTTATTATGATGGGAGCTATGATCAATATTGGTGCTGTTATTGGGGAAGGAACGATGATTGATATGAACGCGGTCTTAGGTGGACGTGCGACAGTAGGAAAAAACTGCCATATCGGAGCTGGTGCTGTTCTTGCAGGTGTCATTGAGCCACCTTCCGCTAAACCAGTTGTCATTGAGGATGACGTCGTTGTTGGTGCTAATGCAGTTATTTTAGAAGGAGTAACTGTTGGAAAAGGAGCGGTTGTTGCTGCTGGTGCTGTCGTTGTCGAAGATGTTGAACCGTATACAGTTGTTGCAGGAACACCTGCACGTAAAATTAAAGACATTGATGAAAAAACGAAGGCGAAAACGGAAATTAAACAAGAATTACGTCAATTATAATGAAATGGAGCTTGTCGATATGTCGGCAAGCTTCATTTTTAAAAGTGAGGTTTACTTAAACAGTAGGTGGTGATGAATTTGAATTTCGATGAGCTAATAACGATTCGACGAGATTTACATCGAATCCCGGAATTAGGATTTCAAGAATTTAAGACCCAACAATATTTACTTCAATACATATCATCTTTACCGCAAGAAAGGCTCGAAGTTAAGAAGTGGAAAACAGGAATTTTTGTCAAAATAAATGGAGTAAACCCAAAACAAATGATCGCATATCGTGCCGATATGGATGGCTTACCGATTGAAGAAGAGACGGGACTTGATTTTCGCTCAGAGCACGAAGGAAATATGCATGCATGCGGCCACGATTTTCATATGACGATTGCATTAGGAGTTTTAACTTATTTTGTTCATAATCCCATTTGTGACGATCTATTATTTATATTCCAGCCTGCTGAAGAAGGACCTGGCGGAGCAGAGCCTATGCTACAAAGTGACATCATGAAGGAATGGAATCCGGATTTTATTTTTGCCTTGCATATTGCCCCAGAGCTCCCAGTCGGAACGATTGCGACAAAACCAGGGTTATTATTTGCAAATACATCGGAATTATTTATCGATTTAAAGGGAAAAGGCGGGCATGCTGCTTTTCCACATCAAACAAATGATATGGTTGTAGCCGCTTCTATGCTAGTAACCCAGCTTCAGTCGATTGTATCGAGAAATATTGATCCATTAGATAGTGCAGTCGTGACTATTGGGAAAATAACAAGTGGAACGGTTCAAAATATTATTGCTGAAAGGGCTCGGTTAGAAGGAACGATTCGGACCTTATCTGTACAATCGATGAAAAAAGTAAAAGAAAGAATTGAGGCCTTAGTAAAAGGAATTGAAGCAGGATACCAATGTGAAGCGATGATTGATTATGGCGCCATGTACTATCAAGTTTGGAATGAAGAAGAGCGAACACGAGAATTTATGTCCTTCGTTGAAAAAGAAACAAATATCATCGTAAAACAATGTACAGAGCAAATGACTGGCGAAGATTTTGGCTATATGTTAAAAGAAATTCCTGGATTTATGTTTTGGTTAGGAGTCGACTCTCCATTTGGCTTACATCATGCCAAACTAAATCCAAATGAAAACGCCATTAAAGTAGCGGTTGACTTATTATGCCAGTATATTTCTTGGAAAGGAAATTAAAAAAAGAGCATAATTCCCATCTCCATGTGACAAATTACTGTTAGGAGGTGGGATGAAAAAATGGCGAAAATTGGTGTTGAACAATCATTAACTCAAGTTCAAGCTGCATTGCGTGAAAGAGGTCATGAAGTCGTAACGCTCAGACAAGAAAATGATGCACAAGGCTGCGACTGCTGTGTTATTACGGGACAAGATGAAAATGTGATGGGGATTCAAAATATTGTCTCTGAAGCTTCAGTGATTAATGCTAGAGGCATGAGCGCTGATCAAGTTTGTCAGCAGGTAGAACGGAAATTAAAATAAACCTCTTATAGTAGTGGGTAATAAGAAGAGTCCATTTAGGCTCTTCTTATTTATGCAAAGGAAATTAAACTCAGCTTGTGTAATAGCCTGATATTTTGCGGCAGTTTTATTTATTAATCCTTTTGTTATAGTTGCTGCTTTTAAGATAAAAAATAAGTCAATTACTGATTCGTCGATTCTTCTATCATCTCATGATCGGTTAGGTATTCAAAAGCAACACGTTTATAAAAAAAGAAAGAGGAAAAGGCGTCACCCTTCTTCATTTTTATGAATCATCACTTGATGTGGGAATGGGATTTCAATTCCGTGCTGATCTAGCGCTTCTTTTAGCACTTTACGTAATTCCCGTTCTACATTCCATTGCTCCATATTTTTCGTCTTCGCCAAAACACGAATCACAACATCAGAGGCTCCTAATGTTTGAACCCCAAGCACATTCGGACCTTCTACAATAGCATCATTAGTAGTGGCTAATTGATCACAAGCCTCCTGTAAAACGGTAATCGCTTGATCAATATCTTCACTGTAAGCAATGCTTATATCAACAAGTGCTCGCATATTTCCGCGTGAATGGTTGCTTAAGCCAACGATTTCCCGGTTTGGTACGTAATGAAGTGTTCCATCAAAGCCGCGAATTTGTGTTGTTCGTAAACCAACAGCCTCAACGATTCCAGAATAACCACCAGTCGTAACATAATCACCTACATCGATTTGCTTTTCTAATAGGAGAAAAAATCCTGTTACAACATCACTTACAAGTCCTTGGGCGCCAAAACCGATTGCCAAACCAACAACTCCAGCTCCAGCTAAAAGTGCGGTTACATTATATCCAAACACTTGAAAAACGGTTACGACATAAATGAAAATTAACACATAAGAAAATAAGTTTAATGAAAGTGTTTGTAAGGTAAGGGCTCTTCCATTCGATATTTGATCTCGATTTTGCAATCGATCGAACGCCCTTTCGATTACTTTCGTGCCGATTGACTTTACGACTAAATAAACAATATAAATGGCGATTAGCTTTAAAATGATAATACCCGCTTTTGTGGCAAGTCCACCCCAATCAATGCTTTCAAGCCAATCCATTATCATCATCCTTTCTATAAAAAAAGCTGATTTCGTAAACTTTATTGCTTTTCGACTGCCTATGAACCGAACAAAGCACGTGATCGGACAAATTACAGTTGTCTGTCCATAAACTTTTGTTCAGTTCACAACATGCTATAGCGTGTCATAACAAGCATGTCTCTAGCAAGTGACAGTCGAAAAGCTATAGTAAAGCAACAATCTGTTAAAAAACCTAAAAAATAAATCCAATCGTTTGGTAACTTTTAAAAGAAATGTTAAACTAATATTACAGAAGCAAGTTTAACATAGAAAAAGACGATTTCATGGTTTGTCATGAAAATTTAATGAAAAAGTAAGATTATGGGATAATAAAATTGTTCATTTCTTTTATTTCCTTTAAACAATTTATTTAAATTAATTATTACTTTACATTGACTAAAAAAATATTGTCAATTATAATTAATTTAGTATGAGTATTGGAAAGATTTATTGAGAAAATGACGTCATTTTTCTCATTCTTTGTTGATTAAAGGAGTCACTCTGATTCCTTTGTCAAATAAAAATTTATTATGGAGGGATACATATGGCAGAACGTATGGTTGCAAAGCAAGCTCCACGTTTTGAAATGGATGCGGTTTTACCAAACAAAGAATTTGGTAAAGTTAGCTTAGAAGAAAACATGAAAAACGGTAAATGGACTGTACTTTTCTTCTATCCAATGGACTTCACATTCGTATGTCCAACTGAAATTATCGCACTTTCTGACCGTTATGATGAGTTTGAAGATCTTGATGCAGAAGTAATTGGCGTATCAACTGACACAATCCACACTCACTTAGCATGGATCAACACGGACCGTAAAGACAACGGTCTTGGCCAATTAAAATATCCATTAGCGGCAGACACTAACCATGTCGTTTCTCGTGACTATGGTGTATTAATTGAAGAAGAAGGTATTGCACTTCGCGGTTTATTCATCATTAACCCTGAGGGTGAATTAATGTACCAAGTTGTTCACCATAACAACATCGGTCGTGACGTTGATGAAGTATTACGTGTTCTTCAAGCTCTGCAAACTGGTGGACTTTGCCCAGCAAACTGGAAGCCAGGTCAAGAAACTTTAAACGTTTAAAAATATTTTAATCAAACAGTAAGGCCTAACGGGTTCGTTAGGCCTTTTTTAGGACATGATAAAATCGAGAATCTTGGTAGTGTCAAAAGAAATATGAAAACTCTTCGAATATTGAAGGCTTGGCATTGAGCCTCCACGAGCATGATTCTTTACGCAAAGACGCAGCCAATCCTTGTTGCGTAAGGCTTTATAGCCTATCATACTCGTCACTCAATGTAAAGCCTCGGTGGAAGATGCAGTCAGAATTTCTCTCCTAAAGGGGGGAGAACGTTTTTTACCCACATGTCCATTAATACCAAGAGTTTTACCGGTTTTTATTAAAAAACTTTTGACAATACGAGAATCTTTTTGGAGGGATCAATATGAAATTACGTGAACCCATGCCAGAATTAACGGGTGCTACTGCATGGATTAATGGTGAAGTAACAAAAGAAGAGCTAGTTGGAGAAAAACCTACTTTAATTCATTTTTGGTCAATTAGCTGCCACTTATGTAAAGAAGCGATGCCGAAAGTTAACGAATTTCGTGATCAATATAAAGATAAATTAAATGTTGTAGCTGTTCATATGCCGAGATCAGAGAACGACTTAGATTTAGATGAAATTAAAAAAGTGGCTGAGGAACACGGGATTACACAACCGATTTTTGTGGATAGTGAACATAAATTAACCGATGCATTTGAAAATCAATATGTACCTGCCTATTATGTATTTGATAAAGATGGGAAGCTTCGTCACTTCCAAGCAGGTGCAAGCGGGATGAAAATGTTAGAAAAACGAGTGAACCGTGTATTAAATGAAACGGAAAACAAAGAATGAAGATAACATCTAAAAAGCTCTGCACAAAGGCAGAGCTTTCTTAATGCTCGATAAGTGATGAAATGGGTACAGTGCGTTCTTCTTCACGGTTTTCCTTAAAATAAACTCTTGCTGTCTTCGTATCTTCATCGACGTTTTGAATGATAATTTCCTTTCCTTGATAGGTGACCGGTATGATTGTCGGTGATTGTAATATTTCTTTCGCTCTTGTAACATTCATTGTCCTTTCCTCCTTAATTTCATTCTTTTTTTTAATATGTGACATTTTTTAATATTTATCCCTTTATTCTTATATCGATAGTAAATATAATTTTGGATGTTTTCTTAATTACTTTTCATAGCGTGACATTGCAGATGTATCGCTTACCTGACAGCGAAAAGCTGTTTAGTAAAGCAACAATCTTTTAGAAAAGAGCGATAAATTTAAAAAAATCTCATCAAGCTATATTGACGATAGCAAAGAAGTGAAAAATCGATCCAGCAATAACAAACATGTGCCAAACAGCATGGTGGTAAGGAAAGCTTCTCCAAATGTAAAATATAGTTCCAAATGTATAGAAAATACCGCCAATGACTAGAAAATATAAACAATTCGATGGCAGACTAATAGTTAGCGGCTTCCATGCAAAAACAACGAGCCAGCCCATCAAAATATAGATAAAGGTTGAGGTATATAAAAATTTTTTTACAAAAAACACTTTAAAAATAACCCCGGCAATGGCTAATGTCCAAACAATCGCAAATATTGTCCATCCTAACGGTCCACGTAACACGGTCAATACGATTGGTGTATACGTTCCCGCTATAAACAAATAAATAGCAGAATGATCAAATATTTCAAACAAGTCTTTTGCTTTTCCTTTCGGGAAACTATGAACAAGTGTAGAAGATAGAAAAAGTAAAATCATGGTTCCTCCATAAACGGAAAAGCTTACGATATACCAAATAGATCCAATATTAACGGCATTGATGATCAGTAAAACGAGAGCAGCAATACTTAACAAAAACCCAATTCCATGTGTAATAGCATTGGCGATCTCTTCATTCTTAGGGAAGGTATGGGTCATGGCCAATTTGATCAAATCCTTTCAAATAAACATATCACTATTATACCTTTATTCATTTCATAAGAGATAACAAATAAATGAAATTTGCTGTGTCTTTTTGTTGGTGTCGTTTTGTGATAAATGTCACAGATACGATCCTTCCTTTGTTTTACAATAGAAAAAACGAAAGGAAGAGCTGTAAATGGACATGTTCAATGTTTTAAGTAATTTTAGTTACCATGTTTTATGGAATTTTGGTGTGTTATTTTTAGTGCTATTAGCAATCGTTTTATATTTGTTTTTATTGCCTGCATCAAAGGAACATACGAAAGGGCACACTTATTTTTTTCTCTTAGGTGCTATCGTATTTTTTATTGCCTTAGGAAGTCCGCTAAATATGCTAGGTCGTTTAATTTTCCGTGCTCATATGATACAAATGGTGTTGATTTTGTTCATATCCATCCCTCTTTTGTTAATTGGCTTTAAAACGAAAGTACTAGATTGCTTGTATCTAGTTCCTTTCTGGCAAAAGCTTTTTCATTCGTTTTCTAAACCGCTTGTTGGAATGATAACCTTTCATCTATTATGGAATATTTATCATCTTCCAATTGTTTTTAATTTTGTCAGAAGTCATTATATTTGGAATTATGTCTCGATTTTTACGTTATGTATTGCGGCTTTTTTATTATGGTGGCCGATATTTCCACCTATTCAAAAATTGAAAGAGGAAAACAAAAAGCCACTTGGATTTTATGTAATAGGGAATGTATGTCTATTTTTACCAATGGCGGCTGTTTACCTTTTTTCATCAACAAGTTTTTATTCCATTTATTCAGATCCAGACTTGTTAATTTCAGCTGTTGCGTTATGTTTACCAATAGGTGTATCAATGGACTCGCTTCCAGCCAATCTTCTCGAAAGGTTATTGCCATATTCACCTGTTCATGAGCAAAAGTATGGTGCGATCGTTTTGTTAATCAGTGTGGCGGTGATTTATTTAACACTGATTTTTCAATACAATAAAAACAAACGGCAGATTTTATCAATGTAGATGTGTAAATAAGTGCTGGTCGTTATTCAAAAAATACACAAAAATAGGGGCTGTCTAAAAAGTCCATTTTAGTGTTTATGTTTGCAAATTAAAAACCCGAGAATGTTGATATAACAGCATTCTTGGGTTTTGATTTTTTAATGCTCAAACTGAAAAACCACTTTTCGGACAGCCTCTCGATTTTTTTGAATAGATGGAGAAGAAATTGCTTGTATCAGGTTTTTAAGTATGGATAATTTTTTAATCAATGTCCTTTGTTAAGCTTGTCATCATGTTTTCATCCATTGGACCGACGATTTTCTTCGTAATGACACCTTTTGAATCAATAATATAGCTTGTTGGAATCGTGAAAGCTTGGTATTTTAGGCCAACTGAACCGTCTACATCAAGGAGAATAGGGAAAGTAAGTCCATAATCCTTCACAAAGGATTTGATGTTCTCCTCGCCTTTCTCCATATTAGTCAAGTTTACAGCTAAGATTTCAATCCCTTTGTCGTGATATTTGTTATAAAAATTTTCAAGATGTGGCATCTCAGCCTTACAAGGAGGGCACCAAGTAGCCCAAAAATTTAAAATGACTTTTTTTCCTTTAAAATCTGAAAGTTTAACGACTCTGCCTTCTAAAGTTGTTAATTTAAAGTCCGGTGCAGGCTTTCCTTCTTCCACTTCGGATAGATCTACACCTGGGATGTTTTCACTTACTGTTATTTCTTGAGAATAGTCTTCACTTTCCTCTATATTATTTGATTTCCAAAAATTCACGATAACAATCGCAATAGCTAGTCCTAAAATAGCGATCGATAAAACGTTTTTTTTCAAGTTTTTTGCTCCCCCTTATCGTTCTTTTTCAAAAAGATTAAAAATCGTAAACCCTACCCAAATAAAAGTCCATGTTTCTATCGTTAAGAAACGATCAAAGATGCTTAATAAAAACAGCTCAATTAATAGTATGATCAAAAATATTTGTTTAGAAAGAAAGATATTGTTCTTTTTGAAAAATAAAAGCAAGAACAAATAGCTAGAAAAAACGATGAAGTGAGCAGATGCCTCTAATACATTTTTTTCCAAAATATTAATCGTGACTTCATAGCTAATAAAAAATAGCAGAAATATATTTGCTCCTTCTAAAGAAAGAGAAGGATGTTTTTTCTTAGCAATCTTTAGAAGATAAAAAGAGAGAGAGGCTAATGCCAAAAAATGGCCTTTTATCCCACCGTTAAAGTATAAGATGGAAAGGGGCATATCCAAAAACAATTTGAAATGAAAGAAAATATAGCTAAGTTTCCATACAATTAAATAAAGAAAGAAAGCATTCCAATACCAATCGCCTGCATTTTGACGTAATAATAGTTTGGAATATGAAGCAGCAAGAAAGAGAGAAATGATAGATGCAAGCCACACAGTAGGAATCGTTATGTTTCCAAATTGTAAGTAAGTCATTGTTTTTCACCATTTTCACGTAAAATTATGATCAGAAAATAGAGTATGTAAACTTTGTGTACATCTATCATATTATATTATAAGAGATTTGTAACGAACTATATTTTTATGCCTGCTTTGACGTATTTTATTCAAGTAATCTTACATGAATTTGTCTATGATACATGTTTTGATTTTTCTCGAAATGTAAAATGGCTTGTACGTCATTATGGAAGAAAAAATAAGAAAAAAAAGCCATTAATTTAAAATTATGTCATTTCCCTATTGGCCGATACAATGGACGAAGATGACTTTTTCTTCATTATTCAAAGGACAACTTGATAGGATGAAACAACGTTTTCACAAATAACGTTTATGGGGGAGCAATCTCTCGGTTTCGGCGAAAAATCTCTCGGTTTCAGCGAAAAATCTCTCGGTTTCGACGAAAAATCTCTCGGTTTCGACGAAAAATCTCTCGGTTTCATGGAATAATTTCTCGGTTTTTCTCATTCTTAAAAGTAATGCCTGACGATGAAGTGACCACTTTTCAAGCAGAAAAAAAATAAAAGCAACATTCCTTCCATATTCATTTAGAGGAAGGTTGCTTACCGGAGCCAGTCCTTTTCATTACGATCAACTATCAGCTTATCATTATTCGATACGACAGATAGTTGCTGGACAGTTTTCGCAATTAATTTCTTTTTTTAAATAATCAATATCATGAATAACCATTTTCCCATCAGAAAAGGATATAATTTTTTTTCTTCTTAATTCACTTAGCATGCGATTAATACTTTCCCGAGTTGATCCGCAAAAATTAGCAAGCTGCTGATTTGTTAAGGATAAATTAATAAAAATTCCTTCATCTGTTTGAATTCCATAACTATTGGACAGGCGGATTAACGTTGAGTAAAGAGCCCCCTTTTTACCATATAAGAGGAGATCTCTAAATTTTGTAAACGTACGGCGAAATTGTTCACTCATCCATTTCATAAATTCATAATTCAGTGTCGGGTTTTGATAAAGTGCTTCTTCTAAGCGAGTTTTTGAAATGACGACAACTTCACTGTCCATTAACGCTTTTGCGTTTAACATATACTGTGAATGATTCGTAAACAGTGAAAGCTCTCCAACTAAATCGTTCGTTTGACAAACTCTAAGACAAAGTTCTTTTCCGTCAACCGTAATTTTACTTATCTGAATAAGGCCGGAACGAATGACGTACAATTCTTCGGCATCCATTCCTTCATAAAAAAGATAGTCACCTTTTCGTACGGTTTTTACCACATCACTTAATGATAATAAATCAAGAACAGGAAAATGATATGATCGAGAGGTTGTTGTTTGCACGAAAAAATGCCCCCTTTCTTAATAGGGATACATATTTTCCCTCATTATAACAAAAAAATGTGAAAAGGTGAACAATCTCGATTCAGGAACGAACAATGATGATTCCATTTTCACAAAAATGTCATTTTCGTATAGTTATTTTTTAGTTTGTAAGAAAAAGGATCAAAAGGTCAAATGAATCTCATCAATTGATAAAAAATGTGAATGTAAATTTAATGAAAAGATTGTAAAAATTTATGGAAATTATGAAACTTTTTTCTTATTCAAAGCGTATTATTAGTTGAAACAAAAATTTGGGAGGGAAAAAAAGTGGAACAGCAAGTAAATACGAATCAACCAATTAGCGAAAAGCCATCATTATTAGGAATTATTACGAAGCCTGGAGAGACGTTTGAACGGATCCGGGAAAAACCGAAAGTACTTATGCCATTATTATTTGTCATCGTACTTGCCGTGCTGACAACGATCATATCCGTGGCGAATGCTGATTTTGTACAAATGGGAATGAATCAAGGCCTCAGTCAAGAGGAAGCAGAGATGATTGCAGGATTTTCTAAAACGTCCATGATTATTGGGGGAATTATTTCACCGCCAATTATCATTCTTATTTCTACTCTTATCTATTTAGCGATTACGAAAATTGCTGGTACTGGTGCGAAATTTAAACAGTTATTTTCCATGACAACGTATATATCCATTATTACAGGCATTGGTTTATTACTAAATGCCATTATCGGATATTTCGTGGGAACAAATTTTGAAAACATGTCCTTTACGAGTTTAAATAGTTTAATAGGTGCTGAAGGAGCTACTGGAGCTTTATTATCTTATATTGAAGTGTTTGGCATTTGGACGACGGTTCTATCTGCAATCGGATTACATAAGGTTGGTAAGCTTTCAACTGGTGCTTCTTGGACGATTGCAATTATTTTCTTCATTATTGGAGCCATCTTTATGATGATCAGCGGTTTTACTCAAGGAATGATGGGAGCATAAATCTATGAAAAAGATTTGGATTGGGATTACGATTGTTACGGTTCTTGCCATCTTTGTCGGTGTTGGGGTTTATCGTGCTTCTACAGCGAAAAGTGTTTCAGTGAAAACAACACAGCTTACGGAACGAGAAATAACCGGGAATGTCATGATTCCCGGTACCCTTCATTTAGCAAATGAACAAAAAGTTTTTGTCGATCCGCAATTAGGAGAAGTAAAAGAAATTCTTGTTAAAGAGGGAGAAGAAATTAAAAAAGGGACTACGCTAGTAAAATATGAAAACGAACAGCTCGAACTTGAAAAAGAGCAAAATCAATTAGCCATTGAATCTAATTATTTACGAATTAATCAAATCAAAGACCAAATAAATGATATAGAGAAAAAAGAAAAAGATTTAGAGAAGGAGATTGGCAAAGAGGAAGCGGAAAAGCAAATAAAATCAGAAAAAAGTCAATTAGAAATGGAACTGAAAATGGCCAACATAGAATTAAAACAAAACATTTTACAAAAAAATACGATTGAAAAAAAACTAGCGGAGTTAGAAGTTAAAAGTGAAATGGACGGTGTCGTCATTCAAATTAATAAAGATGCTTTAAGCAGCGGAGCTGAACCACAAGTATTGATACATATTGGCAGTTTAAACCAATTTAAAGTAACGGGTGTGATTTCTGAATATGACACTTTAAAGGTTCAAGAAAATCAACCAGTTACATTAAAATCAGATGTCATGCCTGATCAAAAGTGGAAAGGAAAAGTTTCCAAAATCGCCTTTTTACCTGAAGATACGGACCCAATGACGCAAAACAGCGGAGCCGTTCAATACCCAATAGAAGTCGTCATAGAAGATAATCAGAATATTCCTGTAAAGCCAGGCTTTCAAATGATTATGGAAATTGAAACAGAACGTAAAAAAGTAAAGGCCATTCCACTTGAGGCCATTCAACAAGAAGATGATACCCATTTCGTATATGTCGTAGAAAATGGAAAAACGGTGAAAAAAGAAATAAAGGTCGGGACCTCAGATGATCAATTTATGGAAGTTAAAAACGGTTTAACGAAGGAAGATAAGGTGATCGTTCATCCACCTGATCAATTAAAAGCTGGTATGGAAGTGACGATTCAATGATCGAATTAATCGGCATTACGAAAAGTTATCAAATTGGGAAGGAATCAATTGATATATTAAAAAATATTCATTTAGAAATCAATGATGGTGAATTTGTTGCCATTATGGGACCTTCTGGATCAGGTAAGTCTACTTTAATGAATATTATTGGTTGTTTAGACCGTCCGACAAGCGGCACGTATTTATTTGATGGAGAAGATATATCCACTTACAAAGATCAGCAATTAGCAAAAATTCGTAATGTAGCGATTGGGTTTGTCTTTCAACAATTTCAGCTCTTGCCGAGGCTTAATGCATTAAAAAATGTTGAGCTTCCAATGATTTATGCAGGTATTGGCAAAAAGGAACGAGAGCAGAGAGCTAAAGAAGCATTAGAAAAAGTTGGTCTTTCTGATAGAATGCACCATATGCCAAATGAATTATCAGGGGGTCAAAAACAAAGGGTAGCGATTGCTAGAGCGATTGTTAATCATCCGAAATTAATTTTAGCTGATGAACCAACAGGAGCCCTTGATACGAAAACAAGCTTTGCAATCATGGAGCAGTTTACAGAGCTTAATCAAGAAGGAACGACTGTTGTCGTTGTGACACACGAGCAGGAGGTAGCCGATTATGCTAAGCGTGTCATTTTTGTTCGTGATGGGATGATCACAAATGTTGAAACTGGAGGGGAGGGGGACATCCATGAGTCTTATTGAAAATTTTCGGATGGCTCTTTCCTCTGTTATGGCACATAAACTAAGGTCTTTATTGACGATGCTCGGAATAATAATCGGTGTCGCTTCCGTAATTGTCGTCGTTGCGATTGGGCAAGGTGGAGAGCAAATGTTAAAGTCGCAAATAACAGGTGCTGGAAATACGATTGAGGTATTTTATCAACCGAGTGAGGAAGAGTTAAAAGCAAATCCAAACGCGTATATGATGGATCCATTTACACAAGAGGATATTCAAGCATTAAAAAATATTCCAGAAATTAAAAATGTTGTAGCAACAAGTTCGAATATGTATGAGACCCGTTACCAAGAAGAAACGACGGATACAACGGTTTTTGGCATTAATGCTGCTTATCCTGAAGTAAACGAATTTCATATTCATAAAGGCCGTACCTTTACGGAAGCGGATTTTTTAGGCGGACGCCGCGTTGGGATTATTAGTCATCAAATGAGCGAGGACTTTTTCAAAGATCAAGAACCGATCGGTGAAATTGTATGGGTCAACGGGCAACCAATTGAAATAATCGGTGTTCTAGAAAAAGCAACAGGGTTATTTGCCTTCGGGGGTTTGGAGATTTATTTGCCTTGGAACACATATCGGAATGCTTTCGGTGTCAATAGCTATAATCAAGTAACACTTCAAGCAAAAAGTGCTGATCAGATTCAAGCTGCAGGAGAAAAAGCAGAACAAATATTAAATACGATGCATAACACAGAGGATTCGTATCAAGTGATTAATTTTGAAGAAATAGCAGAGGGAATTGGACAGGTAACGAGAATTATGACACTTATTATTGGCAGTATTGCCGGAATTTCCTTATTAGTTGGCGGAATAGGTGTCATGAATATAATGCTTGTTTCCGTAACAGAACGGACACGTGAAATTGGAATCCGTAAAGCATTAGGAGCGACAAAAGGCCAAATTTTAACGCAATTTTTAATTGAATCCATTACCCTTACGTTAATTGGCGGCATTATTGGTATTTTATTAGGTGCAGGTGCAGCAACATTAGTATCCATGTTTGCTGGCTGGCCATCTTTAATCTCATGGCAAGTTGTTGTCGGGGGATTACTGTTCTCGATGTTTATTGGGGTTTTATTTGGAATGCTTCCAGCGAACAAAGCGGCAAGATTAGATCCAATACAGTCGCTTCGTTATGAGTGATGTAGCTCAATAGAAAGCCATGGTATTAGAACAGAAAATAATACGTAAGAGGCCGAATAAACGGAATTTTACAGGAAAGTGAAAATAAAAAGACGTGAACGAACACATTATGGTTTGTTCACGTCTTGTTTTTGTATAAGATTTAGAGCAGCTAAATCATTTGATTTTTAAATGGAAACAAATGGTTCACATTCATTTCCCCAAAGCGGTTCTAAAACGTCACTTGTGATCGTTTCAAGGTGAAGCTCTTCGATAGCATATTGAATTAACTCTGCTGCAACGATTGTCCCGAAACCGTTTATTAAATAATCATATTCCATCCAATAATTAAGTTTTCCTGTTTTGCTACTTATGGTGTCTTTTGTTAAGATAGCAGCCCCGATTGTACGCTTTTCTAGTTGAATCGCAAAAATATGTCTCTCTTCATTATTCGCTTTGAGCCATTTTGGATCAACAAAATACGATTTAATTTCCTTTTCTTCCACTTCGATTATTTCTATATAGTTTGGTCCTTTATGTAAAGGAGCTTTTAATTGAACAAACTCTTTTAATGCCATATCGGAAACCACCTTTATGTGTAATTGTCCTCTTATAAAAAACAAATGTTTATTTAATGAGGACATTATAAAATGAAAGTGAACAAATATCAAGAGGTTTTTGAAAAATTTTGGCTGTTTTCGTAAACTTTGTTGCTTTTCTACTGTCCATGAACCGTTCAAAGCACGTGGTCGGAAAATGTAATTTTTCCGACCATCGCCTTTTGTTCGGTTCACGTCACACTACACGCGTGACATAGCAAGCGTGTCGCTTGCCTGGAGAGATGAAAAGCTACGGTGAAGCAACAATCTTTTAGAAAAGAGGCAAAATTTTTAATGGAAGAATAAATGTTATCAACTAAAGAGCGCCTTATTATCAAGTGTCATCAAAAAAATAATGGCTCAAGAAAAGAGCCATTAATCTAATCACTTGAAAACATATATACTTTATGGTGCCACCTAATCCCGAATATAAGTCCGATTGCAAACATACTGCCCATTAAGGAGCTTCCACCATAACTGATGAAAGGAAGTGGGATCCCTGTAATTGGGAGAAAACCAATCGTCATCCCAACATTTTGAAAAACGTGGAAAACAAATAAACTTATGACGCCTGCACAAATATAACTATTAAACTCTTCATTTGTCTCGATTGACACTTTAATTAAATGATAGATCAATAAAAAGAACAGACTAAGTACGACACTTGTTCCGACAAAACCGAATTGTTCGCCAATCACACTAAAGATGAAATCCGTATGATTTTCGGGTATATAAACTTGACCTTGACCGACTCCTTTGCCAACAATTTGTCCTGAACCGATCGCTTTTAAAGATTTTAATAATTGGTATCCTTCACCACTTTTATACCCTTCCGGATTAAGCCATGAATAAATGCGACCAAACTGATAGGATTGAACCCCTAAATATTTTTCTAATATACTTGGTGCTTTTAAAACTAAATAAAAAATGGTCGAAATCGCTATGACAGCGATAATGGTAATAGAAATAATAATTCTCCATAAAATTCCAGATACGAAAATGAGTCCAATCACAATAGCAACCATAACGAGAGCTGTTCCTAAATCCGGTTGTTTTAATACGAGGAAAATAGGTACGATTGCTGTGACGACAATTTTGAATAGCAATTTTAAATCAGATTCAAGTGTATGTTTTAAATATTTTTGATTATGATTTGTAATGATTGTGCTTAAAGTTATGATCAAAAACACTTTCATAAACTCAGCTGGTTGAAACGAAAAACCAGGAAGTGTAAACCATGCTTTAGCCCCGTTCACCGGTTTTGCAATAGATGTTGGGGCAACCATTAAAAAGACTAGTAAGAAAATGCCGAACCCATATAAATACCACGCCATGCGTTGGATTTGTTCGGAATCAAAAAACATGACACCTGCCACAATGAAACAACCGACAACATACCAAACAATTTGCTTGAGTAAAAAGTTTTCTTCATATTGTCCAGATGTCATTTGGGCACCATAAATGGCGATACAGCTCGTACAAAATAGCAGAAAGAGAATAAATGCAAGCTGATAATCAAATCGAGACTGAATTTTATTGTTAGAACTCATGTTGTCAACACCAACTTTTATCGAAATTAAAAGAACTTCGTTTTCTAAATGTTGTAGAAAAAAGGTGGGAAAATTCCGTTCAAAATCATAGACGAAATGAAATGAAAAAAGTTTCAATATATATTCACGTTACATATAGTAGCACAATTTCCTCGTTTTGCCCATGTCGCAAATTTTTCTTGAACATTGCCTATTTTGCATGCAAAAAATATTTGCTTGGATCGTTAGATGGATTTCCATTTGTCAATCCGTTCGCCGATTGCTTCAAATCTCCTTTCTACATCCCACATCAAAAGATTTCGCTATTTACGTTTTTTCGTCCAAGAACTTATAACGACAATGTTTGTAAAAGCAGACAATCTTAAAAACGATATTTTTTACAGGATGGAAATATGTTCAAAAATTCGAAACAAAAAATTTAAATAAATATTATGAATCTTTTAAAAATATGTTAAAATAATGACTGAAAATTCAAATGATTTAATTAAGGGGGATGGGCAATGTACGTACCACTTATATTAACTCAATTTTTAGATCGAGCTGTTCGATTATATGGGGAAAAAACAGCCGTTATCGATGATAATAAGAAAATAACCTATTATGAATTAAATGAACGAGTGAATCAATTATCACACGGTTTAAAACAACTAGGGGTAGAAAAAGGGGACCGCGTTGCATATTTAGCACCGAATACATTAGAGATGTTAGAAGGTTTTTATGGTATATTTCAACTCGGAGCGATCATGGTCCCGCTTAATATTCGATTAAAACCAGAAGACTATTTATATATTTTAAATCATAGTGAAAGTAAATTGCTTTTTGTTGATGAGGAATTATATCATTTAATTGAACCAATTAAAGGGGATTTACAAACTGTTGAAAAAATTATTGTTCAAAATGGAAAAGGGTCAGAAGAGGATCTTTTTTACGATGAATGGCTGAGCCAATTTTCAAAAGAACCTTTTGCACGTGCTGAAATCGATGAGCATGATGTTTGCAGTTTATTGTATACAAGTGGTACGACCGGCAAGCCGAAAGGAGTTATGTTAACTCATCGCAATAACTATTTACACGCTTTATCGGTCATGCATCATTTGCGTGTTTCTGATGAAGATATATATTTGCACATTTTACCGATGTTCCACGTAAATGGTTGGGGAGCTCCATTTTATTATACAGCGAATGGAGCAACGCATATTTGTTTAAGAAAAGCGAAGCCTGAACTCATTTTTGAGAAAATCAAAAATCACAACGTTACCGTTATGCATATGGCTCCAACCGTCTTAAACACGTTGCTTCAATATCATGATCAGCATCAAAACGACGTATCGACGAACGTTCGTGTTGTCATTGCTGGATCTGCTCCACCACCGGCATTCGTGAAACGTGTGGAAAACGAGCTTGGTTGGGAATTTATCCAAGTTTACGGCATGACCGAATCATCGCCATTAAGCTTAATTTCAACGATTCGTCCGCAGTTGAAGAATTTACCAATTGAAGAACAACATCGCTTTAAAGCAAAAGCTGGGTTCCCGATGATTGGCTGTGACGTAAAAGTAGTGAAAGAAAATGGTGAAGAAGTAAAACCGAATGGAAAAGAAATAGGTGAAGTGATAACTCGCTCAAATGGTGTTATGAAAGGGTATTGGAAAAATGAAGAAGCAACGATGAGCACCATTCAAAATGGCTGGCTTCATACAGGAGACATGGCAACAGTGGATGAATATGGACATATTGATATTGTTGATCGGAAAAAGGATATCATTATTAGTGGGGGAGAAAATATTTCATCCATTGAGGTTGAAGGTGTTCTATATGAGCATCCAGCTGTCCAAGAAGCTGCCGTCATTGCCATCCCACATGAAAAATGGGGAGAAACTCCACACGCATTTGTCGTTATAAAGGAAGGGGAAACAGTAACTGAGGAAGAATTGATTGCTTTCTCGCGTCAGCATTTAGCGCATTTCAAAGCCCCAACATCGATTTCATTTGTTGATGAATTGCCAAAAACAGCTTCTGGTAAGATTCAAAAAGTTCAGCTTAGAAAACATTTTTGGGGTGAACGTGAACGCCTTGTGAACTAATTAGGCATCTAGTACCGAAAACGTATATACGTGTTAAAAGGATCTTGCTATTTTCCGGTAAGATCCTTTATATTTTTTAGGAATGAATACGAATCCATCTTATTGGTTGAATATTCTTCACTTCTGAGACGATCATCCTCTAAAAGGTCATCATATTCCTTATCGCACATAAACTCTTGTTGCTATGGCTTCCATGCTATTAAGTTAATTCTCTTTCCAGTTGCTTGATTCTTTCTTTTTGTTCTTTCGTTAAACTAGCAAGATCGTATGAACCATTCATTGAACCATTCATTTTTATCACCTCAATGTTAATATTCGCAAGAGAACTTCATTTTATCCTGAAAATTAATAATAAGACAAAAACGCCGGTAAGAAATAACCGACGTTTTTGTCACTTTATTGAGATAAGTATCGCAATGAACAAGCATAAAAGTGTGAAGATAGCGCTCAGCCATTTTAACGATCGTGGCATATGGTCGCGTAGCTGCTCGTTCACTTGCTTTTCTTGCTCCTCAACGTATTTGCGAAAATTTGGACTGCAGCAACCCATTAGGCGACCTCCATTGCATCATCGTCAAGCTGAAATTCGCACTTTTGAGATTTTTTTGCAGCGGCAAAAAATAGTGCAATGATTGTAAGCGTTATGATCGTTGCACCGATGTAAGCAACATTTAATGGAAGGCCGAATCCAATTTGGGCATTTAATATATACGTGAACGTTGCCAAAGTCATAAATGTGGCAGGAACTATTGCGACAAAGTAATTTTTCTTTGCTAAGAATAAATACATTGCACCTACCCATAAGGCGATGACAGCTGTTGATTGATTGGCCCATGAAAAATAACGCCAAAGAAGTGTGAAATCAATTTTCGTTAAAACGAAAGATAAAGTAAATAAAGGTAAAGCAATCCATAAGCGACTTGTGATTTTCTTTTGAGAAATATTTAGATAGTCGGCAATGATCATTCGTGCAGAACGGAATGCAGTATCACCAGAAGTAATCGGCAAAACAATGACCCCAATGACGGCTAATGTTCCACCTAAAGCGCCTAACATTTTTGATGCAACTTCACTAACAACCGCAGCTGGACCACCGTTTGTTAAAATTTCGTTTAAGCCTTCAGAACCGTTAAATAAACTCATAGCGGCCGCAGCCCAAATCATCGCAATAATTCCTTCTGCAATCATCATACCGTAAAAGATTTTTCTTCCGTGTTTTTCATTTTGTGTTGTGCGAGAAATAATTGGTGTTTGTGTCGCATGAAATCCAGATAAAGCTCCACAAGAAATCGTTAAGAATAATAACGGGAAGATTGGTGCTTGATCTGGATGCATATTTTTAAATGTTAATTCTGGAATAGGTGCACCTTTAAATATTAGAGAAAAACCAACACCAATTGCGCTAATGAGTAATAATGCACCAAAAATCGGATAAAAACGACCGATGATTTTATCAATTGGTAATAATGTCGCTAAAATATAGTAAATAAAAATTGCTCCAATAATAACTGGTAAAGTCATCCAGTCGCTTGTTAAATTATGAATTAATCCTGCAGGTGCTGTAACGAAAACCGTCCCAACAAGGAGAAGTAATAATATTGAAAACGTGTTAACTACGTGCTTCATCACTTTACCTAAAAACTTGCCGGCAAGTTCAGGTAAGTGTGCACCACGGTTACGGATCGATATCATGCCCGTTAAATAATCGTGGACAGCTCCAGCAAAAATGCAACCGAGAACGATCCATAAAAAGGCTACAGGTCCGTAAAGTGCTCCCATTATTGGACCGAAAATTGGACCAACTCCAGCAATGTTTAGAAGTTGAATTAACGAATTACGTTTTGTTCCCATAGGTAAATAGTCTACACCGTCCTGGTGTGAATAAGCAGGTGTTTGTCGATTTTCGTTCACGCCAAATACTTTTTCAATAAATTTTCCGTAAGTAAAATACCCTACAATTAACAAGATAATTCCAAAAATAAATGTAAACATAATTCGGCCCCCCCTTTGTCCTTCCGTTGAATGCGTTTACAAATATCATAACAAGGAATGTATTTATTGCGTTAATTTCAAGATTAAGATGTATATTTTGATGAATAAAATGCATGAAAACGCTTTTAAGATGCAAAAAATGAAAAAAGTTGTAGAGGTAAAAGACAAAATGATAAAAAAGCTATCCCACCGTTGAAATTGTCTTTGGGACAGCCATTTAGGTTACAACTCCAGCCTTTCCCGCAGCGCTTTTGCGTAATTTCGACTGACAGAGAGCTTTTCTTTAATTCCTTTTAATTCAAGTTGGTAAGCGCCATTAAACCAAGGGATAAGCCTGGAAACGTAATCTAAGTTAACTAAATAACTTTTATGAATTCGAAAAAATGAGTAAGGCTCAAGTCGGGATTGTAAATCTTTTAGTGGCATTTTTGTTTCATATTCGAATTCTTTTCCAACGATTTTCGTGATCCGTTCTTCCCGATATATATAGTATATATCATGTGGATCTATATAAATAATTTCTTCATCTCCTTCAATCGCTAGCTTAGAAGGGTGGGTCTCTTTTTTTAGCTGCTCATTTTTTTGAATTCGCTTTTTAAGTCTTGTGATCGTTTCTTGCAATTGCTTATCATCAAAAGGTTTTAATAAATAATCAACTGCCTCATAGCGAAAGGCTTCCACGGCAAAATCGGGATAAGCAGTCGCGAAAACAATATATGGAACTTTTTTTAATTCAAGTAAAGATTTCGCGACTTCCATTCCGTTCATTTTCGGCATTTCAACATCTATAAAAATGACATCAGGCTGAAGCTGAATGGCTTTCATGATTGCGGATTCACCAGAATCTGCTTCTCCAATGACGTCAAGATCAGAGTCAGAGCTTAATAAATGAATAAGTTCATCACGACTGTATCGTTCATCATCTACTACTAAAACGAGTATTTTGCTAGGCATAAACCTTTTCCTCCTCTTTGTTTGGAAGGGAAAACGAAATGATTGTTCCTTTATCATTTTTACTTGAAATATGGAGAGCTGAATATTCTCCTAGCATCATGATAAGTCGTCGATTGACATTGTATAAGGCAAACCCAGTACCTGTTTTCGAATTTATCAATTGATAGCCAACTTTTTTAAGGGTTTCTTCACTCATTCCCACCCCATTATCTATAACGGAAACGATGGTGGCATCATCTTTTTTACGGATTTGAAGTGTAATGACACAATCTTTTTCTTTATCTTTAAACCCATGTTTAATAGCATTTTCAACGAGAGGTTGTAAAGTTAACGGTGGAATTTTACACTTTAATGAAACTTCGTCAATTTCGTAGTAAACCTTCAATTTATCAACAAAACGGGCTTTTTCAATTTCTAAATAAGCTTGAACGTGCAAAAGCTCTTCTTCAAGGGTTGTCCAATTTTTCGTTGTTCCTGTTAAATTTTGTCGGAAAAACTTCGATAAGGCAATTAAAAGCTTACGTGCTTCATTTGGGTTTGAACGAATTAACGATACGATGACATTGATCGAATTAAACAAAAAATGAGGTCGGATTTGTGCTTGTAATGCTTTTATTTCTGCTTCCTTTGCAAGCTGCCAAGCTACTTCCGCTTCGGCCAGCTCAAGCTGCTGACTTAATAAAGAGCTTAGCCCTCGTATTAATTCTAAATCAATATGGTTGATGGCTTGCTCTGATGTAAAATAAAACTTAAGAGTTCCGACCGTTTTTCCCCGTTGTTTAAGAGGGGCGATGACGACAGCACCTAAAGGGCAATATTTGAAAGAACAGTGGATATGTTCTTTGCCTAATACTAGCATTTGCCCATTTTGAATAACTGTTTTCGTAGCATTTGTTTGAATGTGATTATTCGGCTTATGATGGTCATCTCCAAGTCCGATATGTGCTAAAATCAATTTTTGGTTCGTAATGGAAACAGCAGCTATATCTACTTCACGATAGATCATGCGGCAAACAGCATCAGCCGATTCAATAGATAATCCTTGTCTTAAATAAGGAACTGTTTGTTCTGCGAGTTTTAACGCTTTTTGGGCTACAATAGCTCCTGCTTTTTCTTCCTCTTTAAAGACACTTTGAATAATAAGTAAAAAAAGGGCAGAGCCGAGACCATTGGCAATAATCATGGGCAAGGATATTTCTTCTACAAGTTCGATGGCCATGTGAAACGGTTTAGCAATTAGAACGATGATTACCATTTGAATCGCTTCAGCAAAGGAACCGGCGAAAAACGCCGTAGATAAGTGTAGCTTTTTTTGTTTTTGATGAAAAAAACCAGCGATGATTCCGGCAACTATGGAAGAAACACCACAAGCAACAGCTGTATAGCCTCCTAACGTCATGCGATGTATGCCAGCAATGATACCGGCGGAAATTCCAATTCGGTATCCGCCAAGTAAACCGGCAATGATAATTCCGATAACTCTTGAATTCGCAATCGCCTCCGAATCTTGTAAGTTATTTACCCATGTATCGTAATCAGCTGTGAGTGGATTAAAGGTAACCCCAGTATAGGTACCAATGATACCAAAAAGACCAAAAAAGCAGATCGCCAAAATTTGATGCTGCCATGAAATTTGTTCAGAACGAATCATTTGCCGAATAAAACGAAATCGAGTCATAACAAAAGCAACAGTTACAATAATACCTAGCCTTTCGAGCATCGTTAATAAAAGAATAACCATTATTTTCTCTCCTAATGTTAAAAGACATGTTGTGAATGGGTATTTTTATCATATCATCAGCAGGTGACTTAGACAAAAAGAAAGGCAGAAAGAGGTGTTAGAGTACGTTTTTAGACCTTTACACTCGTTAGAGGATTGATAACCTACATGTATCAATGGGGAAAGATTGAGGATGAAGCTCTTAGGAATGGGTAAGGAAGTAGAGGATATACCCGAGGAGCCCTGCAAATAGAAGCTGTTGAAAAAAACGGTGAACATAATGCTTCATTAAGTTCCTTGTATTCTCCATTGCTTTTATTTTTCCATTTTCCACATCTTGTCCCTCCCTACCATAAATATATGGCGGGAGAGATGAAATATGCTCACCTTTTTGTTAACGGTCACTCCATAATAACCTTCCGCTAATGACAGCAAATAAAAAAGCTTTACTATAATGGACAATTGAAATGGTTTTCGGTGAGCGGAAGAAGATGTTTCGTATTTTTCCACTAAGGGCAGAAAAAAGAGTAAAGATCAAAATCGCTTGTAAAATAAAGAGCATTCCTAAAAAAAGCATTTCTAGTTGATAAGAGGAGCTATTCTGTGATATAAATTGCGGCAAAAAGGCTAAGAAAAAAAGAGAAACTTTCGGATTTAATAAATTCATGTAAATTCCTTTTTTGTAAAGGGATTGGTAAGAATACCTATGAACAGCTTGAACTTCTGCGAGAGACTTTTTCCCTTCTTGAAAAGCTCCCCAAGCTAAGTACAGAAGATAAACGGCCCCGATGATTTTGATAATCTGAAATAAAAGACTAGATTGATATAATATGGCCGATATTCCGAAGGCAGCAAATGCAGTATGTCCGACAAGACCTGTACATAAACCAAGTGAAGTGACAAATCCCGCTCGAAATCCGTAGGCCATGCTTTGGGAAATGACAAATAAATTATCAGGACCAGGTGCAACCGTTAGCAAAATAGAAGCACCTAAAAAGGTTAAAATCATGGATAAATCCATGTTTTTCCCTCCTTATATTTATTAATTTCGTAGATTATCAGGAGTGACATTATGCGTCAAGTTACCAAAGCGGCTCTTCATCATTTGTAAACGAATAGAAAAACGGCATCAAAAAAAGCACTCCAATGGCTACGATTATATAAGAAGGGAAGAGAACCGCAAATGGGATTTGTAAGTATTGAAGAAAAAAGAACAAAAACAAAAATGGAAATGTCAATAAAGACGTTTTCGCGCGTGATTTTTTTGTTACATATTGCTTCATATGACAATTTGAACATTGCAAATGTTGGCGAAAGGCAAAGGTAAGCTTTAAAAGATCTTTATATTTTAGCTCTTTTTCGCAATGACAGCACGTCGGAAGCTTCATAAAAATAACCCCTTTTCTTATTCTTTATATGTAATGACGAAAAAGATCGAAAAATGTTTCAAAAAGGAAAGAATAGGCTATTTTTCCAAGATAGATCAAGATTGCGATATAAAAAATATAGTAGTATAATAGTTGTTGTGAAAACAATGATAAGTTCTCATTCATTCCTTATCATGATGACTGGAGGAGTACCCAAGTCTGGCTGAAGGGATCGGTTTCGAAAACCGACAGGGGCATCAAAGCCCGCGGGGGTTCAAATCCCTCCTCCTCCGCCATACTTAGTCGATTCAAAAAAAATCCATGATCAACATGGCCATCACGTATACATAAATGATTTTTTTGAATAAGGCTGCTCCAAACGAGCAGCCTTATTATCTTATGGTCATGTGCCTTTTAAAATGCCCAGTTTCCATTTCGGAAAATAGGGAAAACCGTTTCATCCTCTAATATCCCGTCAATATCCATTTCCGCAGATCCAATCATAAAATCAACATGTGTAATACTTTGGTTTAAGCCGTGTTCCTTTAATTGTTCCTCTGACATCGTTTTTCCATCTTCAATACAGAAAGCATAAGCACTTCCAATAGCTAAATGATTGGAGGCGTTTTCGTCAAAGAGTGTATTGTAAAATAAAATATTGGACTGAGATATAGGCGACTGATGAGGAACTAAGGCAATTTCCCCTAAGTAATGAGAGCCTTCATCCGTTTCAACAAGGCTTTTTAAAATATCTTCTCCTTGCTCTGCTTTAATATCGACAATTCGGCCATTTTCAAATGTTAGCGTGAAATTTTCGATGATGTTGCCGCCATAGCTTAACGGCTTTGTGCTTGTCACATAGCCGTTAACACCATCTTTTTTCGGAACGGTAAATACCTCTTCTGTCGGCATGTTCGCCATAAATTCAATCCCTTGTTCGTTGACACTGCCTGCTCCAACCCAAACATGCTTTTCTGGCAATTCGATCGTTAAATCGGTTCCAGGTGCTTTATAATGAAGCTTTTTGAAGCGCTTTTCATTTAAATAGTCTACTTTCGCATGTAAGGATTTGTCGTGCTCCTTCCAAGCCTTTATAGGATCCTCTTGATCAACACGTGTCGCTTTAAAAATGGCCTCCCAAAGTTTTTCGACACGGTTTTCATTGCGCTCATCCGGAAACACTTTTTCCGCCCAATCTTGACTTGCAGCAGCAATGACTGTCCAACTTACTTTATCTGATTGTATGTATTGACGGAAAGTATTTAGAGCTTTTCCAGCTGCTTTTTGATAGTTGGAAATTCGTTCATGATCTATCCCTTTTAATAAATCAGGACTTTGTGAAGTAACGGAAATAAACGCTGCTCCTTTTTTCGCAAGTTTTTCGCGCTGCATTTTTTTCCATTCAGGGAATGATGTAAATACGTCATCATGAGCTTTTTCATATGTTAATCTAGTTAAAACATCATCTTGCCAATCAACATGCACCTGTTTGGCTCCAGCTTCATATGCTTTTTTGGCGATAAGGCGGACGAGATCAACCGCTTCAATGCTTGCGGTTATTAATAATTCTTGTCCCTTTTGGATATTGACGCCGACTTGAACCGCTAGCTCAGCATATTTTTCTATTTTTTCTTGAAATGTCGCCATACTCCATGCTCTCCTTTTGTAAAGTTTACTTCTATTTTACCAAAAAAGAAATCATTGTCATATTTTAAAACGGTTTTTTATTCCAATTGGATTACTATACGATTTGCAAAAAAAGTTTTACAATAATAGTAAAACAAATAAAGGTGTGATATGGTTGTTTGAATACGATGATTTACTAGTGAATGATCATAAACAAGTACAGCGTTTAAAAATAGCTGATACATTGTCAAAACTATTTGCAGAACGGGCTAGCCAAAATGATGAGGAAGGACGGTTTCCCTTTGAAAATTTTAAAGAATTAAAAGAAGAAGGCTTTGTGAAATTAACCGTTCCAAAAAAGTATGGTGGAGGAGACTTATCATTATATGATTTTCTTCTTATCCAAGAAAAAATAGCTGAAGGAGATGGAGCGACCGCTCTATCATTAGGATGGCATAACGGAATTGTCATGAATATTCGTGATTCAAATAAGTGGGACGAACAAAAGTTTGCTCAAATTTGCTATGAAATTGTAAACGAAGGGAAATTAATAAATAGTTGTGCCACTGAACCAACATCAGGGAGTCCAGCGCGTGGTGGAAAACCTTTAACATCTGCACGGAAGGACGGAAACGTGTGGATCATAAATGGACATAAAACGTTTACATCACTCGCACCGGCGCTTGACTACTTCATTGTTACCGCCACGATCGAGGAAACAGGAGAAGTAGGGGAGTTTCTTATACCAAAGGAAGCGGATGGACTACGAATCGAGAAAACATGGAATACGCTAGGAATGCGGGCAACGAGAAGTGATGATTTATTGTTAACAAAAGTTAAAGTTCAAGGAGATGCTCTATTATCTATTCGAATGCAACAGAAGCCAGAACCACAAGGATGGCTTCTTCATATTCCTGCTTGTTATTTGGGAATTGCAAAGGCAGCAAGAAACTATGCTGTTCAGTTTGCGAAAAAATATCAGCCGCAAAGCTTACCACATCCGATTAGTGAAGTTCCAGAAGTGAGGCGAAAAGTAGCGGAAATGGATATCGATATGATGAAAGCTCGTCATTTTATGTATCATGTTGCTTATCTTTGGGACCATTTCCCTGGGAAAAGAAAGAAAATGGGCGAAGAGCTTGCAGCTGTAAAATATGTTGTCACAAATAGTGCCATAAACATTGTTGACATGGCGATGCGTATCGTTGGAGGTCAAAGCTTAATGAAAGAACATCCTTTAGAGCGTTATTATCGAGATGTGCGTGCAGGTCTTCATAACCCGCCAGCTGACGATTTAACATTCATGAAATTAGGACAGAAAGCTTTTTCGTAAGAAGAATTCGTTTTTTTCGTTAGTCTGATTTCGTAAACGTTGTTGTTTTCGACTGTCCATTGATCGAAAAGAGCACTTGGCCGGACAAATCACATTTGTCCGGCAATCGAATTTTGTTCGGTTCACGTCTCGCTTGTAAGTGACATAGCAAGCGTATCGATTGCCTGACAGTCGAAAAGCTTTAGTATAGAAATGCAACAATCTATAAAAAAATAGTCTTCTGAAAAATGAACGAAATTAATTGACCATTCTAGCATTTTTTTGGATCATTTTAATGAGCAGTATGGACGAAATGTTCAATTTTTGCCTTCTGTTCTGTCAAGGTTTATTCAACATATTTGGGATGGAAATATTCGTGAAGTGGAAAATATAGTAGAAAGGCTTGTTATAACAGGAGAAAATGTCATTACAGAGGAAGATCTTCCTCTGTCCATGCAGCAAGCATCTTTAGAGCAAGAAGGAAAAAGCCTTTATGAAATGCTAGAAGAAGTGGAGAAAAATATTATCTTAAAAGCTTATAAAAAATGCAAATCGAGCTATAAAGTTGCCGAACTATTAAAAATTAGTCAATCATCAGCAACAAGGAAAATTAAAAAATATGTAGAAAATTCATAAAAGGATCCCATTTGTTTTTCTGATTTAAGTTGGGCCTTAAATAAATAAATTATACGTTTAATGGAGAGGAGAATGCATATGGAACAGAAACCAATGTACATTAATGGAGAATGGGTGAATCTAAATGAACAAATAAATGTCATAAACCCTGCAACGAGAGAAATTTTTGCCCAAGTGCCAAAAGGGGGAAAGGAACAAGCAACTTGTGCTGTTGATGCAGCATATGAAGCATTTCAAGCTTGGTCTAAGCTTACCGCATATGAACGAGCTAGCTATTTAAAAAAATGGCACCAGTTAATACATGAACATCGTGAAGAGATTGCGAAAATTATGACAACGGAACAAGGAAAGCCGTTTCCGGAAGCTCTAGGGGAAGTAAATTATGCAAATAGCTTTGTTGAGTGGTATGCGGAAGAAGGGAAACGTGTATATGGTGAGACGATACCAGCCTCTTTTCAAAATAAACGTATTTTCGTTTTAAAACAACCAGTCGGTGTTATTGCCGCTATTACTCCTTGGAATTTCCCAGCTGCGATGATTACGCGGAAAGTGGCGCCAGCCTTAGCTGCAGGATGTACAGCTGTCGTCAAGCCTGCTAGTCAAACTCCGCTTACAGCCTTGAAGTTAGCAGAGTTAGCACATGAAGCAGGAATTCCAAAAGGTGTTCTCAATATTGTAACAGGAAGTGCCAAAGCAATTGGAGATGCTTGGCTAGAAGATTCTCGAGTTCGAAAAATTTCGTTTACAGGATCAACGGAAATTGGTAAAGAGCTTATGAGAAAAGCGGCAGATACGGTAAAGAAAGTCTCATTAGAATTAGGAGGACATGCACCTTTTATCGTCATGGATGATGCCAACTTAAACAAAGCAGTAGAGGCTGTCATCGCCTCAAAATTCCGCAATGCAGGACAAACTTGTATTTGTACGAACCGTGTTTATGTGCATGAAAATATTTATGAGTCATTTGCTGAAAAATTTACGAAGGCTGTTTCTACTTTAAAAATAGGAAACGGGCTTCAAGATGGCACCAATATCGGACCGCTAATTGATGAAAATGCGATTGAAAAAGTTCAAGAGCATTTGCAGGATGCACTTGCAAAAGGAGGAGAAATATTATTCGGGGGCCAATTACGGAATGATTTAGAAGGATATTTTATTGAACCAGCTGTCATCGGTAAAGCAAATGATGAAATGCTTTGTATGCAGGAAGAAACATTTGGTCCAGTCGCACCAATAACAACATTTAAAACGATGGAAGAAGCAATCGAACGTGCCAATCATACACCTTATGGACTTGCAGCATACGTATTCACCGAAAATATTTCGCAAGCAATTCACATCAGCGAGCAGCTTGAATATGGTATTGTCGGCTTAAATGACGGACTGCCGTCAGTCGCACAAGCACCATTCGGAGGATTTAAAGAAAGCGGAATTGGCCGAGAAGGCAGCCACTACGGAATCGACGAATACTTAGAAATTAAATATATTTCACTTGGATTATAATGATATGAGGAGTCTGTCTCATAAGGGTCTGAACCTACCTGGGTCAGACCCCTTTTCATGACGTCCATATGATTTGACAACTTATATATTTCTTCATAAAATTATCTTGAATTCAAAATAAATAGTTTCGAAATAAAGGTGGTTTACAATATGATCAAAATTTATCCAGCAGAATCACGATATTTTGCCGATCATGGTTGGTTAAAAACGTATCATAGTTTTTCCTTTGCGGAGTATTATGATTCAGAAAATATGAATTTTGGACCACTCAGAGTATTAAATGATGATTTTGTTGCTCCACTAAGAGGATTTGGAGCACACCCACATCAGGAAATGGAAATTGTTTCAATTGTATTAAAAGGGCAGTTGCGCCACGAAGATAGCACAGGAGAAAGTGCTGTCACAACGTTTGGCGGCATTCAACGAATGTCAGCAGGAACAGGGGTGATCCATTCAGAAGTAAACCCTTCAAGCAAAGAAGAGGTGAACTTTTTACAAATGTGGTTTTTGCCAGAACGATCTGGCATCACTCCTTCTTATGAAAAAACAACTTACCAAATTGATAAAATGAAAAATGCTCTGCTACCGGTCGTCACGAAAAATCCGACATCTAAAGAAATAGCTCATATCAACCAAGATTTGACGATATATTTATCCGAATTGGAAAAGAATTATACAATTGAATTTAAGCAGAAAAAAGAGCGGCGGACATTTTTATTTGTCCTAGAGGGGGAAATCTCCTTGCAAAACGATCATATTTTAAAGAAACGCGATTCTGCACGCATAACCCAAGAAGATGCTTTATCCATTACAACATCTACTGGGTCACAATTTATGTTGATTGATTTACCTTAATAAACGAGCGTTAAAATCTCTGATGCAAAACAACTTCATACATGTTTCATATTTTTTAAAGCTTGTCGACGATGACGACAAGCTTTAAAAATTTTGTTATTTTGCTGCTTTTTGCAGCTTATGAATAAATTGGAGTGCTTTTCCCGTACCGATGGCAACAGCCTCCAATGGTTGCTCGGATAAATGGACAGGAACAATAATTTCTTTGCTGAGCCATTCTTTAATTCCTTTTAATAAGGCTCCACCACCTGTTAACATAACACCTCGCTCAACGATATCCCCGCTTAATTCTGGCGGACAATTCTCTAACGTTGCACGAATGGCCTCTAAAATATGGAGCAATGATTCTTTCATCGCATCACGAATTTCTGTCGATTTCAATGTAATGGTTTTCGGTAAACCAGTAACCAAGTCCCGTCCACGAACTTCCATTGTTTCTTCTTCATGATCAATTAAGGCATAGCCTATTTCGATTTTGATTTGCTCAGCAGTACGTTCCCCAATGAGAACATTGTAAGTTTTTCTTACATATTGAATGATGTCATCGTCTAAACTATCTCCTCCAATTCGAATTGAATTAGCTGTAACAACGCCACCGAAGGAAATAATGGCTACTTCTGTTGTACCACCACCGATATCGACCACCACATTTGCAATAGGTTCATCAACTGGTAAACCAGAACCGATGGCGGCAGCAACAGGTTCTTCGATTAAATGCACATTTTTTGCCCCAGTATGTTTGACGGCATCATGGATTGCTCGCCTTTCTACACTAGTCGAACCTGAAGGGGTACAAACGACTACATCAGGTTTTCGAATGGAAAAACCGAGTTTTTTGGAAACTTTTTTCATAATTGCTTTTAACATTTCTGTTGTCACGTCATAATCAGCTATAACACCATCTTTTAGCGGGCGAATCGCAACGATTTTACCTGGGGTCTTTCCAATCATATGCTTTGCCTCAAAACCAACAGCTAATACTTGCTTCGTCTCGGTGTCGATCGCTACGACTGACGGCTCATTAATAACAATCCCTTTTTGTTTACTATATACTAAAATGTTAGCAGTACCTAAATCAATGCCAATTTCTGAAACGGAAAACATTTAACTAATCACCCAATTCTATAATGTTTTAAAACCTTATATAAAGTTCTAACAGTTATGTCTAAATTACGGGGGGTAGGAGAAAAATCGACATCAATTTGTAAATTTCTTTATAGAATTGCAAAAAAAGATCCATTTTTTATGTGAGGCTTACTCTTAAGTTAGTGCAACTCAAATAAAGGGTCATAAATTTTTTGAAATGATCAAATAGTTGAAGGAATTAGCTTTATACACCAAGAAATATGTTGTATGAATAGATGGAAAGGAGAGAATGAAAATGTCAGAGAGAGATCTCATTTTTCAACATATGAAAACTGTAAGAGAAATTACGGAAAACGCGATCAAACAAATTCCAGAAGAGGCAGCTGATATCATTCCAGCTGGATTTAATAATCATATTCGCTGGAATTTTGGCCACATTGCTTATATACAAGAAAAACTCGTATATGGTCTCCTTGGTGAAAAAATGAATGTTCCAGAAGAATATGAACAGTTGTTTGCTAGAGGAACAAAACCATCCGAATGGACGATCACACCCCCGACACTTCATGACATTGCCATCGTTCTCTGTGATCAAAAAACGAGAATTCCGAAATTTTTGGAGGATCGTTTGAATGAAAAACTTCCTACACCATTTACAAATAGTGGAGGAAATACGTTTTATACAGTTGGCGAAACCTTTTTGTTCAGCCTTTACCATGAAGCAATTCATATGAATGTCATTAAACAAATGTATCGGCAAATAAAGAAAATGAGAGCTTTTTAGCTATTAGTAGATAAAGGTGGCCAGTTTAAAAGAACCGATTAATCACGAAATAAGTGCAACAAATGTTCTGTTTTTTCCTTCTCTTCAATTTTTACTATTTTTTAAAAAATAAAAATATTTTTGAAAAAATCTTTTAAACATGTTTTCATATTGGTAAACATATAACATATCAGAGATGGATAAGATCAATCATATTTTATGTCCATTAATCAAAAGGGTATTTTTGGTCATTTTTAGAAACATTGTTTGTTATTACGAAACAATAGGAGGTGTTACGTTTGATAGCAGCTGATTTATATACAGAATTAAAGGATCTTTTCCCTCATATTCAAATCAAAATCGAAAATAATGAAGAACACCTACTTGGAAATCGTGGAAAAGTATGCGTATACCCCCATTCTGAAAGGGAGATTTCACAAATCCTTCAGTATGCAAACCGGAATAGGAAAAAGATTTGCACTGAAGGTGGGGGAACGAAACGAGGGTTTGGCGGCCTCATCCAATCAACAGATATCTTGATGTCGCTAGCAAATCTGAAAGGAATCGTTGATCATACCGTTGGTGATATGACTTTAACTGTGAAGGCCGGTACACCATTTCAAGAATTACAGCAATATTTACAGCATCATAATCAACAAATTCCACTTGATCCGGCTTGGCCCGTATATGCAACAATCGGGGGAATAATCGCTGCAAATGAAAGCGGTCCTAAACGATTGGGATATGGTTCTGCAAGAGATGCTGTAATTGGACTTCGCGTTGTCTATCCGAATGGAACGATCGTTCGCACAGGTGGAAAAGTAGTGAAAAATGTTGCTGGATATGATATGAACAAACTATTTGTCGGCTCAATGGGGACGTTGGGCATTTTGACGGAAATCACGTTAAAGCTCAGGCCGTTGCCAAAGTATGAAAGTGTTGTTCTCATATCGTTTCCAGACGAGAATTTGGATGAAATCCATTCATTTGTTGTTCGCTTTTTAGATTCACAAATGGAACCTGTTTCGTTAGAGCTTTTAAATCCAACCTTGGCAGAAAAATTAGCGGGAGAAAAACAATATACGTTAGTGATTAGTTTTGAAGACCACGAAAATTCAGTCCACTACCAAGAAGCATTTCTACAAAGCTTCCGACCTCCAAAAACGAACATGACCATTCTTGCTAACGAAAAAGCGTCCCAATTTTGGAATGAATTTTATACAATTTCTCCAAACCCACAAGCAGTAAATGCTCCTACAAAAACGATCGCAATGTTGAAAATTGGGGTCATAAACCTTGATGTGTTGAAAATTATACAAGAAAGCCACCTCATCCAAGATTCTCACAATTTATGGATTCAAGCCCACGGTGGTTTAGGTCATGGGATTTGTCAAGTCCTTTTAAAAGGTGCGAGTGAAAACGTTCTTTCCGCCATTCAGCAGTTAAGAAATATCGCTACACAACTTGGTGGGTATGCCATTGTGAAACATATGCCATTTTCATTAAGGCAAATAATCGATCCTTGGGGTGAAAAACCAGAATATTTCTTCCTTCTAGAAGGAATTAAAACAAAAATTGATCCAAATAGAATCCTCAACCCAAAACGTTTTGTAGGAGGGATTTAACATTGAGTTGGAACGATAATGTTATGAGGAAGGATCCTTCTTGTATAACGAAAAGTCTTGGCAACTATTTCGGGATTGATCTACCTGATGAAAATAAGTGGGCAGATTGTGTTCACTGCGGCATGTGTTTAGAGTCATGTCCTACTTATGAAATTACCGGTCAAGAACAGCATTCCCCAAGAGGACGTGTTCATTTAATTAAATCAGTTGCTGAAGGAAAGCTTGAAGTGAATGAGAATTTTATGGATCCAGTCTTTGCCTGTCTTGATTGCCGGGCATGTACGACAGCTTGTCCTGCCGACGTCGATGTTGGCGGATTAATCGAAGAAGTACGCGGTCAAGTTCGCCAGGTGATACCATTAAAAGGTTGGAAAAAGGTTATTGGGAACCTTTTTTTGCATACGTTATTTCCTCACCCTAATCGTTTATATGCTTTAGGAAATGTCTTGAAATTTTATCAAAAAAGCGGGCTGCAAAAGCTCGTACAGAAAACAGGGCTTATCAACATTTTGCCAGATCATTTAGTTGAAATGGAAGCCATTATGCCAGAGGTAAAAAAGCCGGTCAGACAAAAATATAAACATGAAAAAGTCATTAAAGCTAAAGGAGAAACGAAGCGGAAGGTTGCGTTTTTAACAGGCTGTGTCATGGATGTTATGTTCAGTGATATTAATGAATCAACCATTCATGTATTAACACGAAATGGAAATGATGTCATCATTCCCGAAAATCAAACATGCTGTGGTGCGCTTCATGTTCATGCGGGTGACCGGAATATGGGAAGAAAATTGGCAAAGCAAAATATTGAAGCATTTAAAGATGCTGATAAAGTGATTGTCAATGCTGCCGGATGCGGATGTATGTTAAAAGAATATCCTGAATTATTCCGCGAAGACCGAGAATGGCGCAAAAAAGCTGAAGCGTTTTCAAAAAAGGTAGAAGATATTTCGAAATTCCTTCATGATACAGGTTATGAAAAGCCAAAAGCTGAAATTAAAACACGTATTACGTACCACGATGCTTGTCACTTAGCACACGGGCAAGGGATTCGCAAGGAACCGCGCGACCTGCTGCTTGATATACCTGGTGTCGAAATGGTTCATATGCCAAACGCCGATCGATGCTGCGGCAGTGCCGGAATTTACAATATTACAAATCCGGAAATGGCAAATGAAGTGCTCGAACGGAAAATGGAAAACGTCCCTGAAGAGGTCGAAATGATTTCAATGGGCAATCCTGGCTGTATGCTGCAAATGGCCATAGGCGTTCAAAAATACGGGAGAAATCAAAAAATTGTTCATACTGTTCAGCTTTTAGATTGGGCATATCAAAAAGAAAATCAACAAAGGGGTGAGGCAAATGGCCGTTAAAGTCGTGACAACAAAAGATAAGCATATTCAAAATCTTGCCAAAATGGTTAGTGGCGGAAATCGCTCCATCCTTTATAAAAAAGAAGATTTACTAGCGTATGATTGTGACGCCTTTACGATTCATCGTCATTTACCGAAAGCAGTGATCTTTCCAAATAATACGAAGGATGTTGCCGAAATTGTAAAGTATTGTCATGAGCATGAACTACCGTTTCTTGCCCGCGGTGCTGGAACGGGTTTAAGTGGAGGGGCGATCCCGTTAAACGGTGAAGTGATTATTAGTCTTACAAAGATGAATCGTCTTATCAGCATTGATTATGAAAACCGGCGTGCTGTTGTAGAACCAGGGTTTATAAACTTAAAACTAACAAACTCAATTTCTGATAAAGGATATTATTATGCACCAGACCCATCTAGCCAATATTGCTGTACGATTGGCGGAAATGTCGGCGAGAATGCAGGCGGAGCCCATTGTCTAAAGTACGGTGTTACAACAAATCATATTTTAGGACTCGAAGTTGTTTTACCTAATGGCGAAATTATCCAAATTGGCAAAGATGGGATTCTCGATGTACCTGGTTACGATTTATTAGGTCTACTAACAGGATCAGAAGGAACATTAGGAATTGTGACAAAAATAACGGTTCGCATTTTGAAAAAGCCGGAAGCAAAGCAAACAGTTCTTGCATATTTTGACAACGTTTCGGATGGAAGTCAAGCTGTTTCAGATATTATTTCAGCAGGGATTGTTCCTGCTGCCCTTGAAATGATGGATAAAATCGCCATCGAAGCGGTGGAAAAAGCTGCGTTTCCAGTCGGTCATCCAAAAGATATTGAAGCACTTTTACTTATTGAAGTGGACGGAATATCCGCTGGGATTGATGAAGAGATCAATCAAATTATAGAAGTATGTAAAAAAAATAATGTTCGTGAAGTAAAAGTAGCCGAAAATGAAGAGGAACGGGCAAGATGGTGGGCGAATCGAAAAACAGGATTTGGAGCGATGGGAGCCATTTCTCCAGATTATTTAGTACAGGATGGGGTCATACCACGCAGTAAATTGCCTGAAGTTTTAAGCAAAATTCACGAAATTAGTCGAGAGTATGGTCTTCGAATTGCCAATATTTTTCATGCTGGTGATGGGAATCTTCACCCGCTCGTTCTCTTTGATGCGAGAAAACGAGGCGAAACAGAAAAGGCATTAAAAGCCGGCAGTGCTTGTTTAAAAGCTTGTGCAGATGTAGGCGGCTCCATTACAGGTGAGCATGGAGTTGGAATCGAAAAAAGGGAAGAAATGCGTTTTATTTTTAGCGATGAAGAAATTAAAGCACAAATAAATATTCGTGAAGTATTTAATCCAAAAAATTTATTAAATGCTGGAAAGCTCTTTCCAACACCCGGACGGTGTGTAGAAATAAAAAAGGAAACGACAGCATGACCAAAATCAATTATTAGAAAATTATTGAAATTTTTCTTCGATCGTGTTATTCTTTTTTTGAAGAAATAAGAAACAGTGTTTCGTAATAACAAACAAAAAGGGGATGGGAGAATGACGAAATACGTTAAAGTAGGAAATTTGCAAGTAGCGGATATTTTATATGAATTTATTAATCATGAAGTACTTCCAAATAGCGGGGTGGAAAAGGATCATTTCTGGTCTGGGTTTGAAAACCTTGTTGACGAGCTAACTCCAATCAATAAGAAGTTACTGAAGCGCCGTGATGAAATTCAAGAGAAAATCAATGAGTGGCATAGAAAGAACAGAGGTCATATCAACTTTGAAAAATATAAATCTTTCTTACAAGAAATCGGTTATTTAGAACCAGAAGTAGAAGATTTCCAAATTACAACGGAAAATGTCGATGATGAAATTTCTGTTCAAGCTGGGCCGCAGCTAGTCGTTCCCGTTAGCAATGCTCGCTATGCTCTAAATGCTGCCAATGCTCGTTGGGGTAGTCTTTATGACGCTCTTTATGGAACGGATGTAATTAGTGAAGAAAATGGAGCTGAACGAAAAGGGGCATATAATCCGGTCCGCGGTGAAAAAGTAATTGCGTATGCAAGAAAATTCCTTGATGAAGCTGTACCATTACAAGAAGGATCTCATCGTGAAGCTGTTCAATATTCCATCCAAGAAGGAAACTTATTCGTTACGTTGAAAAATGGTAACAGTGTCAAACTGAAAGAAGAAGAAAAGTTTGTTGGATATCAAGGTAGTGCTATTAACCCTTCTACCGTATTATTGAAAAACAACGGGCTTCATATCGAAATTCAAATAGACAGAAATTCTCCAATTGGTAAAACAGATGAAGCGGGCATCAAAGACATTCTTTTAGAAGCAGCCGTCACGACCATCATGGATTGTGAAGATTCAGTCGCAGCCGTTGATGCCGAAGATAAGGTCCTTGTATATCGCAACTGGCTAGGTCTTATAAAAGGGGATTTGACTGCTACATTTACAAAAGGTAATCAAACAATTACCCGAACACTTAATGCGGATCGAACGTATACATCGAAAACAGGGGGAGAATTGACTCTTCCAGGGCGCTCTTTAATGTTTGTTCGAAATGTTGGCCATTTAATGACAAATAGTGCCATCCTTACTGCAAATGACGAAGAAATCCAAGAAGGAATTTTGGATACAGTTGTGACTAGTTTAATTGCAAAACATTCCCTTATTGGAAATAGTAAATTTGTCAATTCGAGAAAGGGATCAGTTTATATTGTCAAACCGAAAATGCACGGATCAGAAGAAGTTGCATTCGCAAACTTGCTCTTTGACCGGGTCGAAGATTTGCTTGGTTTAGAACGGCATACACTAAAAATTGGCGTGATGGATGAAGAACGCCGCACAACTTTGAACTTGAAAGCTTGTATTCGTGAAGTAAAAGATCGCATCGTATTTATTAATACTGGTTTCTTAGACAGAACTGGTGATGAAATTCATACTTCAATGGAAGCAGGGCCAATGATCCGAAAAAATGATATGAAATCATCGACATGGCTAGAAGCATATGAGCGTTCCAATGTAAATATTGGATTAGAAACAGGGTTTAAAGGACGTGCTCAAATCGGTAAAGGAATGTGGGCGATGCCTGATATGATGGCAGCAATGATCCAACAGAAAATCGCTCATCCAAAAGCAGGTGCCAATACAGCATGGGTGCCATCTCCAACAGCTGCAACATTGCATGCACTGCATTACCATGAAGTAAATGTAACAGAAGTCCAAAACGAGTTGCTGAAATCCATTGAAGACTTGCGCGATGAGATATTACAAATTCCAGTTGCAGAAAATTCGAACTGGACTCCTGAAGAAATCCAACAAGAATTAGATAATAATGCTCAAGGGATTTTAGGATATGTTGTTCGTTGGGTAGAGTTAGGTATTGGCTGTTCAAAAGTTCCGGATATTAACAATATTGGCTTAATGGAAGACCGGGCCACATTACGCATTTCGAGCCAACATATTGCCAACTGGTTACACCACGGTATTGTGTCAAAAGAGCAAGTAATTGAAACGCTTAAGCGGATGGCCAAAGTGGTGGATGAACAAAATGCGAATGAACCTGGTTACCGTCCAATGTCCAAAGACTATGACAACTCTGTTGCATTCCAAGCAGCATGCGACCTTGTTTTCAAAGGGTATGATCAGCCGAATGGCTATACAGAACCGATTTTACATCGCCGCCGCCTTGAAGCAAAAGCAAAATATGCTGTAAAACAGTAATTGTTTTTGATGAAGGCATCCTTCTAAAGGGGTGCCTTCCGTCATTTTTTCATGTTGGTCTCGTGTAGAAATTGGAGCCGACTTTCGCTAAAATCATGAAATAGAAGCAGCTTGGCAGTTTTTGTTCTTCCTGTCATAATGAAATAAGCATGATATTTTAACCAAACGATATTTTTTGAATGAGATATTAGAAGGTGAAAAATGATGGAACGAGAAAATATGGTCAAATCCGTAAGCCGAGCGTTGGATATCATACACCTAGTTAGTTTAAAAAAAGGCGGCTTAGGTGTGACAGAGATTGCCAATCAGATTGATATTAACAAAAGCTCTGTTTATCGAATTTTATCAACTCTTGTTCAGTATGGTTATATTGAACAAGATCGTGAAACGGGGCGTTATAAACTTGGATATACATTTTTAGAGATTAGCTCAAAATTGTTAGAGTCCATTGACCTTCGAACGGAGGCTAAACCATTTTTAAAGAAGCTCGAAAATGAGACAAATGAAGTCATCCATCTTGTTGTGTATGATCAAGGGGAAGTTGTTTATATTGAGAAATTAGACGGAAACGAAACGTTGCGAATGCATTCAAAAGTTGGGAAGCGTGCACCAATGCATTGTACGTCAGTTGGAAAAGCCATCCTCGCTCATTTGCCATCCAATATCGTCCTTGACATTTTAGATCGAAAAGGATTGCCAATGCACACGAAACATACGATTACAAATAAGGATGAGTTTTTGAAAGAACTCATCCGAGTGAAAGAAAAAGGGTATGCGCTTGATCTCGAAGAAAACGAATATGGGATTCGTTGCATTGCGGTCCCCATATTTGACCATTTAGGTAAAGTTATTGCAGCGGTAAGCGTATCAGGACCAACGATTCGAATGACAGATGAGAGGCTTGAACAACTGAAGCCGCAAATGATTGAAATTGGAAAACAAATTTCAGCAAGACTTGGCTATGTTGGTAAATAGGATGAATGTTTAAAAATTATCACCTTTACTATATGTAAACAATCATATAGTAAAGGTCTTTTGCTTTTCAATTATGGCTTTTGAATATGAAAACGGTCCTTTAGCAAGGTTTCTGCTTGTGGAAATGGTAAACCGAGCTGCCATCCTCCCATACCAGCAATTCCATACTCCGCTACGAGTCGATATTTGCTCCATATACTGCGTGCATCTTCAAACCATACCTCATGCATCAACCCGTTTGCATCCGTATAGACGAAGTGAGGTGATCGAGAAGCTAAATCATAAATAATTGGCGAGCCATATGTTACGGCCTTGTCGATGGCCAATTGTTGTGAATAAGCTTGCCCTTTTGTTTTCCCGTTCTGATCGTATCGCCAATCATATGCGTACATAGCAATTCCTAAGTAAATTTTATTTTTTGGGATCACTTTTATGGCATAATTTAATGTTTCTTTTACCTTTTGATAAGGTGCAATTGGACCTGGGGATCCACCTGGCCAATGCCAGTCGTATGCCATAATAAAAAATTGATCGACCATTTTTCCGAGTGTCTTGTAATCATAAGCGCTATGATATTCTGGATAGTGATCAGCTTGCTTTGGCGGAACTGCAATTGAAATTGTGAATCCAGAAGGCTTTAATTTCTGTCGCAATTCCTTCATAAATTGGTTAAATGCTTGTCTATCTTGAGGTCGCAACCCTTCAAAATCAATGTTTACCCCTTTATAATCATGGGTACGGAGGAGACGGTCAATGTTGTTGATTAAGTTTTTCCGTGTTGCTTGATTCGTTAATAAATGATGAGACATATCAGGATCAAATCCTCTTGAGCTCAAGTTTGTAACGACCGCAACTGGATAACTATGTTTGATCCACGCTTCTTTTATAATATGATTAGCAGACAAACTGCTTAAATTGCCGTTCCAATTAGGGTGGTATTCAAACACACCTATGTTTGTTATAAGAGGAGAATAACGGTTGATGATATTAAGATCTGCCTCATATCCCTTTGGAACGAAATAACCACCTGTTTTAATGGATCGGTTCGGAATTTGGGGAACTTTTATTTTTCTTCCGGGACTGATTGCATCGTGAGTTTTAATATGGTTATGTTGAGCTAAGAGCGATATAGGAATAGAGTGGCGAAAAGCAATATCAAATAATGATTCTCCATGAAGAACGATATACGTATCACTTGGAATTAATAAGGACTGGCCAGGTACTATTGTGTTTTGTGAAAGCCCGTTTAATTTTTTAATTGTCTCCACTGAATAACCATAACGCTTACTCACTTTCCATAAACTATCTCCCGATTTCACTTCGTATAAAACATACGGATTACTGTTTGCTTGTCCATGTTGGACATGAACAGAAAAGATCGAACTTAACATCATGCTTAAAATAAGAAATAACCTTACTGTTGTCCTTTTCATTTTGTTCCACCTTTCTTCTAGGAAATCATCTATATTTTGTTCCCGTGTTTAAAAAATATGTTTTGTTTTAGCGAAATTTAGCATTTTCATAATCTTTTATTTAAGCTTGATCTCTAACCTAAGTTGTAGCTATATTTTTTCTTTCAATCATCGTTCTGAAAAAACAAAAGAAAAACATTATGACGTCAATATCTTGACAGTAAGTTGGTCAAAGGATTAATATATACCCAAAGGGGTAATGGTAAAAAAATAACATTACCTTGTTTATAATGAACAAATTAGAGTTATGATAACGATTGAAGGAGGAATAAATAATGAAAGTAGCGATTATTGCTGCAAATGGTGGTTTATTTGATGCTTATAAAGTTTTTAATATTGCAACAGCAGCGGCTGCGACAGATGCTGAAGTAGGTATTTTCTTTACATTTGAAGGATTAAATTTAATTCATAAAGAAGCTCATAAAAATTTACCTACTCCAGAAGGAAGAGAGCATTTCCAAGAGGGTTTTAAAAAAGCGAATGTGCCTTCCATTGAAGAACTAGTGAAAATGGCTCAAGAGCTTGGCGTAAAATTGATTGCCTGCCAAATGACAATGGATGTTATGAATCTTCAAAAAGAACATTTCGTTGAAGGTATTGATGTTGCTGGAGCAGCTACGTTTTTAAACTTTGCTAAAGATGCAGATATTACGTTGACATTTTAATCAAATTTTCAAGAACCTGTATGATTAACACGTTCCGAAAAATTGTTGTAAGGAGGGATTTTTTTGTCAGATCAAAAAGGGGCTAAAAGCATATCAGTTCAACAATTAGCTAAAAAAGTGATAAATGGAGAACATTTATTCATTCTTGATGTCCGCAATACTGGGGACTTTGATGATTGGAAAATTGAGGGGAAAAATATTGAAGTAATAAATGTTCCGTATTTCGAGCTTATCGAAGGGGTAGATACGATTATCGATAAACTGCCGAAAGATCAAAACATTTACGTCGTTTGTGCAAAAGGCGGTTCTTCCATGATGGTAGCTGAACAATTAGTTGAAGCAGGGTTTCATGATGTTTATTCAATTGAAGGTGGTATGAAAGCGTGGAGTGAGCATTTAGAACCGATTAAAATTGGCCATTTAAAAAGTGGTGGAACGATTTATCAATTTGTTCGACTTGGCAAAGGCTGCTTATCTTATTTAATAGAATCTAATGGAGAAGGGGTATTAATTGATACGAATCGAATGATTGATCCGTATGAACAATTTGCAAAGGAACATCAAATTACCATTAAACATATTATTGATTCGCACCTTCATGCAGACCATATTTCTGGTGGTAGAAAGCTTGCAGAAAAGTTTGGGGCTACGTACTACTTGCCGCCAAAAGACGCAGGTGAAGTGACGTTTTCATACACTCCAATCAAAGACGGGGATAAGGTTAAGGTAGGAACTGTTACGATTGAAGCCATTTACTCTCCAGGTCATACTATTGGTAGTACTTCGTTTATTGTAGATGATCAATATTTATTAACAGGGGACATTTTATTCGTCGATTCGATTGGTCGCCCAGACTTGGCTGGAAAAGCGGATGATTGGGTCAGCGATTTACGTCAAACTCTATATGGACGTTATAAACAACTAGCAGATGAATTAATTGTCTTGCCAGCACATTTTATGGGAATAAACGAGATGAATGCTGACGGCAGTGTAGCTGAAAAATTAGGAATACTGTATAAAGTAAATCATGGTTTAAACATTGCTGACGAGAATGAGTTTAGAAAAACAGTAACGGAAAATTTGCCTCCTCAACCTAATTCCTATCAAGAAATTCGCCAAACGAATATGGGAAAATTAAATCCAGATGAAGAACAGCAACGTGAAATGGAAATAGGTCCAAACCGTTGTGCCGTTCGGTAATGGAAATACAAATGGGGTACCACATAAGGTATCCCATTTTTCAGAAAATCATAAAGTTTTATGTTTGTCATTAGTACTTGACAATATACCTATAAGGGTATATGATAATACTACACAGTAACATAATTTATGAATATTATTTTATTTAAGGATGTTTTAAGCACCATTTCTAAACTGAAAGAAGATAAATCTTTCATATTTATAAAGAAAGGCTTATATGTGAAAATTTTTAAAAAGTCTTCTATTAGATTGTTGCTTTTCGACTTTCATAGCTTACGAAAACAGCCTTAAAAAAGATGAAAGGGGTGTTTTAGATGGAATATAACAAAGAAATGAAAAATCGCTTAAAGCGCATAGAAGGGCAAATAAAAGGGGTTCTTGGCATGATAGAACAAGGTAAAGATTGTAAAAGTGTTATTACCCAGCTATCTGCGGCACGAAATGCGATGAATAGCACAATTGCTGTTATCGTTAGTGCAAATCTCGAACATTGTGTAAGAGAAAGTATTGAAAAAGGAGAGCAAACGGATCAACATGTGAAAGAAGCCGTTCATTTATTAGTGAAAAGTCGGTAAAAATTTTAAAAATATGTTTATAACATGTTGACAGTTTTTTTAACATATAATAATATACCTATTAGGGTATAAAGATAATGAAAAGGAGGTTATCGAAAGTGAAAACTGATAAAGTAGTGGATGCAAAAGGTCTATCCTGTCCGATGCCAATTGTTAGAACAAAGAAAGCAATGGATGAATTAGCTTCAGGTCAAGTTTTAGAAGTCCAAACGACGGATAAAGGAGCAAAAAATGACTTGGCTGCATGGGCAAATGCTAGTGGCCATAAACTATTAGATCATAAAGAAGAGCAAGGTGTTTTAACTTTTTGGATAGAAAAAGCTTAATTTTTTTTGTATGAAATATACCATTACGAGTATATGTAAATAAAAAGAAAGGAGGACGCTAAATGTCAGAACAAAAGAAAAAAACAAACATTATTTTATTCAGCGGTGATTATGACAAAGCAATGGCGGCGTATATTATTGCTAATGGTGCTGCCGCTTACGATCATGACGTAACGATTTTTCATACATTTTGGGGTTTAAATGCTTTACGAAAAGATCAACAAGTTCCTGTGAAAAAAGGATTTCTTGAAAAAATGTTCGGAAAAATGATGCCGCGTGGGGCAGATAAAATGGGACTTTCCAAAATGAATTTTGCTGGCATTGGTCCGAAAATGATTAAGCATGTTATTAAGAAACATAATGCAATGCCGCTCCCGCAATTAATCGAAATGGCTAAGGAACAAGATATAAAATTAGTTGCCTGTCAAATGACGGTTGACCTTCTCGGCTTAAGTAAAGAGGAGCTTATGGATGGAATCGAATATGCTGGTGTTGCAGCTTATTTAGCTGATGCCGAAGAAGGAAACGTAAACTTATTTATTTAAATTTTTAAAGCTGTGTGGTGACCACACAGACTCTTCCTTCGAAAAATGCAAACATTGCTATACCGATAAGGAGGTTATATCTTTGAAGCAAATAACAGCAAAAGAAGTCGAATCATTATTGAATCAAGGAAAAACATTAAATTTTATTGATGTTCGTGAAGTTGAAGAGGTAGCGGAAGGGAAAATTCCAGGAGCTGTCAATATTCCATTAAGTTTATTAGAATACCGCATGAATGAATTAGATAAAGAGAAAGAATATATTATCGTTTGCCGTTCAGGTGGAAGAAGTTCACGAGCCGTTCAATTTCTTGAAAGTTATGGCTACAACGTCATCAATATGTCAGGTGGTATGCTAGACTGGGAAGGTCCAGTTGAATAAAGGATAATATTTAAATAAATCTCAACATATAAGGAGGAATCATTGGATGATTAAAGCCAATCAAATAGTAGATGCAAAAGGATTATCTTGTCCAATGCCGATCGTCAAAACAAAAAAGGCGATGAACGATTTAGAATCTGGTCAAGTGATCGAGGTGCAAGCAACTGACAAAGGTTCAACTGCTGATATTAAAGCTTGGGCTGAAAGTACAGGACATCAATATCTTGGAACCATTGAAGAGGGTGATATTTTAAAACACTATATTCGTAAAGAGACTGATAAGGACACAAATGGAGAAACGAAATTTCCAAACGTTGTAACGAACGAAGAACTACAAGCGTTATTGGAAAATAACGAAGAAATGGTCATTGTTGACGTTCGCGAATCAGCTGAGTACGCTTTCGGGCATATTCCGGGAGCAAAATCGATTCCACTTGGTGAGCTAGAAGAGCGAATGGGAGAACTGAATCAATCAGATGTCATTTACGTTGTCTGCCGTACTGGTACACGTAGTGATTTAGCTGCCCAAAAGCTTTCTGAAAATGGGTTCAAGAACGTTTATAATGTAGTGCCTGGAATGTCGAAATGGACTGGACGAAAAGAAACAACACAAAAATAAAAAATTTTTATCATTTAAAATACGGTAGGGGGTATTAGGAATGAATGTAAAAGAAATGACTGCTAAACAAGTAGCAGAAAAAGTGTTCAAGAAGGAACATCTCTTCATTTTAGATGTGCGTAATGAAAGTGATTTTAACGATTGGAAAATTGAAGGTGAAAACTTTGAGTATTTAAATATTCCTTATTTTGAGCTAATTGAAGGGGTAGATGGAATCGTTGATCAACTTCCAAAGGATAAAGCAGTGATTGTCGTATGTGCAAAAGGTGGCTCGGCGCAATTTGTAGCAGAACAATTAGTTGAAGTTGGATTTGACAATGTATACACACTTCGTGGTGGTATGAAAGCATGGAGTGAACATTTGCAAAAAATTAAAGTATATGAAGATGAAAATATGAAAGTATATCAATTTATTCGTGTCGGAAAAGGTTGTCTATCCTATATGGTCCTTTCTGGAAAAGAGGCGCTTGTCGTAGATCCATCACGTTTTATTAATGTGTATGAAGATGTAGCAAACGATGAAGGTGTCAAAATTACCCATATCGTCGATTCTCATTTACATGCTGATCATATTTCAGGCGGAAAAGAATTAGCTGAGCGAACAGGTGCCACTTATTACTTAATGAAAAGCGAAGGTGCTGTTTTTGATTTCGCACCATTAGAGGAACATCATACGATTGAATTCGAAAATGTAAACTTAGAGGTTTTAGCAGTTAAAACACCAGGTCATACTCCGGGCAGTGTTTCATTTTTCGTAAATCATCAATTGCTTTTTTCAGGAGATACGATTTTTGTTGGTGGATTAGGTCGCCCAGATTTAGGCGGCAAAGTAGCGGAGTGGGCGGCTGATTTATACGAGACCGTTTATGAAAAAGTCGCTTCCATTGCGGATGATGTCATTGTCTTACCAGCTCACTATGCAAATTTAGATGAGGAAATAAATCAAGAAGGGTTTATTGGTGATTCGCTTGGAAATATTCGTGCACGCAATGATATGATGCAAAACAAACAAAAAGATGAATTTATCAAACAAGTTGTGGCAGGTGCGAATACTGAAACACCTCCAAACTTTGAAGATATTGTAGCGATTAACCGTGGGCACGTGAAAGTTGATATTGAAAAACAACAAGAATTAGAAATCGGCCCGAACCGTTGTGCATTACACCATACTCATGAATAATTGGGAGGAGATGTTGATGATGAATGTTCAAGCAAATAAAGTGTTGGATGCGAAAGGTTTATCATGCCCAATGCCAATTGTCAGAGCAAAAAAGGCAATGGACGAGCTTAAATCAGGACAAATTTTAGAAATTCATGCGACAGATCAAGGGACAAAGAATGACTTAAAAGCGTGGGTGAAATCTGTAGGACATGAACTTATTGCTGATACAGAGGAAAATGGGATTTTAAAGTTTTGGATTAAAAAAGCTTGAAAAAGAAGAGGCTGTCCCTTGTAGTGTTGTAGGGTTTTACTCTCTTATTGGGGGCAGCCTCTTACATTCAATCATAAAAGATGAAAAGTCCGTAATTCGCCGATTGCTTGAAGTCGTGCCTCTAACTTCCCACATCAAAAGGCTTTCATCTGAACAGCAAAGCTTGTGAAAAAAACCTTATTCAAATACACAAGGAGGAAGATGACAGTGGAATCAAGTATTGCTTTTATTGTTACCATTTTTTTAATCGGCTTTATTGGATCCTTTATTTCCGGAATGGTTGGAATTGGAGGCTCGATTATTAAATATCCGATGCTCCTTTACATTCCACCATTATTTGGGCTATCTGCTTTTAGCGCCCACGAAGTTTCAGGTATTAGTGCGGTTCAAGTGTTTTTTGCTACAATTGGTGGTGTATGGGCGTACCGAAAAGGTGGGTATTTAAATAAAACGTTAATTCTTTATATGGGAGTTAGTATTTTAATAGGTAGTTTTATAGGAGGTTATGGCTCGAAATTAATGACGGAGGGTGGTATAAACCTCGTTTACGGTATTCTTGCTCTTATTGCAGCCATCATGATGTTTGTACCGAAAAAAGAAATTGATCATATTCCATTTGATCAAGTGAAGTTTAATAAATGGCTCGCTGCATTTTTAGCGTTAATCGTTGGAATTGGTGCGGGTATCGTTGGAGCAGCAGGCGCCTTCTTGTTAGTGCCGATTATGCTTGTCGTATTAAAAATCCCAACGAGAATGACCATTGCTTCCTCCTTAGCGATTACGTTTATTTCTTCCATTGGTGCGACAATTGGAAAAATAACAACAGGTCAAGTTGAGTATCTTCCAGCTTTGATAATGGTTGCAGCAAGTCTTCTAGCAGCCCCATTAGGTGCAAAAGCGGGACAAAAAATAAAGACAACATTTTTACAAATTATTTTAGCAGGTTTAATTTTAGCTACTGCAGTAAAAATTTGGCTAGATATTCTTTAATATTGATAAAGCGTGTCCCAAAAGCAAAACATTGGGGCACACCATTTTTAAGTACAGGCTTTGTAAAGCTCAATTCTATTTGACCACTATTAATAAGCTGTCGGAATGTTTGTGACTTTACTCGTTAATTCATCTAAAGCGACTAAGTCACTTCGGTCGACATCACGAATTGATTTTTTTCCAAGTGCAATTGTGGCGATTTTCATTTCCTCTGTAAAGGCTGATAAAAAGTTAGCTAATGAATAGGCTGCTTCTTCTGTATTAAATTGATCTTTAAAACGTCCTGGATAAAATACGAGTGTTGTTGGAGGTTCAAAAGGTACCGTTTTGGCTACTTGCGTATGAGTCATAGCCCAAAGAGCCGCTGTACCTAAATAGACCGCATCAGCGCCAAGCGCAATGGCTTTTAAACAATCACCAGGTGTATAAAATCCTCCACCTACTAATAAGCTGATTTTGTTTTTGGCGTCACCTTCCTCCAAGTATCGAACGGCACGTGAAAGTGCATAAATAGTTGGCAGTCCGAAATCATCTTGAATAATTGGTGGGGAACCCTTCGTTCCGGCTTGCCCTCCATCGATGGAGATAAAATCAACGCCTGCTTCTATCCCAATTTCCATATCCTTTTCCAACTGGTTTCCTGCACAAATCTTAATTCCAACGGGAACACCATCTGTTATTTCTTTTAATTCTTGTACGATTTTTTTTAAATCTTTTGGCCTTTTGATTTCTTTAATTTTCCTTGGCAGCTCCGCTGTTTCTCCTGGCTTAAGTCCTAAAATATCACGTGCTTTTCCACTTAATGTTTCCGGAGGAATTTTTGCTGGAACGGCAGCTGAAGCCCCTTGGCCGATATGGATTTCAATGGCATCGGCTTGTTCAAATATTTCCCTTTCCTTAGCCCATTTAGCGGAATGATATTGTACGAAAATATATTTCGCTTTTTCTCTCTCTTCTGGAAGTAACGTCCCTTCCCCTATATTTGTGGCACTGCCGACAATTCCTGTTCCCCATGCTTGGGCAATTTTCACCTTATCGCTAACACCGACGCCATACGCCATTCCACCAAGGATGACCGGAATATCTAAGACAAGAGGTCTTTTTGCCCTCGGTCCAATGACGGTTTCCGTTTTTATGTCTGTCTCTCCATCTGTTGGAAGGACGGCAAGCTGGGCTGGTGAAAACATAAGTCCATCGAAATGTAAAAATTTTTTAGGGCTGCCAAAAGGCCGTTCTATAATCCCTCCATTTGCGGCACGAAGACTATTTTCAATGGTAATTCTTGGGCTCAAACGGATAAAGGCACTGACCATCTCCCATATATTTTCAGTGTAACGATCCTTCATTAAAATTTTCATAAAAGCTGCCGTAAACCTTTTAATAAACGGTCTTGCCATTAAAATAATAAAAAGAAAAGTCATGAGTGATCCAGCGATCGATGCTAGAAAATATAAAAGCCAATCCATCAGAAAAACCTGCCTTTACATAGGAGGAATAATGTATCTCACTAACATTATGACCGTTGTAAAACCTTTATAAACACGTACGATAAAGAAGCCCAAATATAAATCTTTTTAGGTAAAAATCTAAACAAATCGCATTTTTTTTCATATTGTGTAAAAGAGAGCTTTTAAAAGCTTACTATCAAAAAGGAGGAGGACTTTTATGTCAGAAGGATACGCTGGTGGTGCAGGCTTTGCGTTAATCGTTGTATTGTTTATCCTATTAATCATTGTCGGCTGTGCATATGTAGGTGGTTACGGCGGCTACGGTGGATATGGATACGGAGGTTATGGATACTAAACGTTGTAATCTGAAAAGTGCTAGCCCAAACATTTAATTGCGAAATAATGTCTGTAAAGATTACTTTTTCGTACTAAATTCATCATGTTGGAAATGAAATATTTCTTGGGAAAGCGCAAAAAACGGCAAAATCTACACCTTCTTATGTAATATTTTGTTCAATAAACAATGTTTTTGTCGAAGTAAGTAGAGAGAGTATTTCACGATTGTAAAGCCTCTCTTGACTATATTTTAAGATAATTATAGAGTTTATCATGTTTGTGAATAGGTTCCCGAATCTTACATTATTCGGGAACCTGTGTTCTTGTTTAGGAAACTATAAATTTACAACTTGTGGACAACATTGTTCATTTTTGGTTTTTTGTCTAGCTCCGGGCGATAACGGCTAGCAAACTTCCATTTCATCTGTACGATAAGTCAACATCGACTCTTTCGCTCTCCGTGTTTCCTTTATCTCATGCGGAGCGGTCCAGTTCATACGCCGCTAAGCGGGGCGCTTGGGCTTTTCTTAATTTTAGTGCTGTTATGAAATTGAATGATACGTTTTTTCATCACAAATAATAAAAAGCTTTGCGTCTTCGGGGATTGGTTCATCTAGCTTTTGGTGAATGGACATATCGTGATGATTAGCGATTAAGACAGCACCTTTTTCATCAAGGGCTCGTTTAGCATCTCCAAACGTTTTCCATTCTGTTTTTTTCGGGACATGGTATAAATCATGTCCGACATTACTTGTTAATTGATGAATAATATTTGTTGTCCCATTAAACAATATTGAACGTGCAGCTAAATGGGCAGCCATATCATTTGGCATAATAAATTCTTCGACATTTACGTTTGTGAAAGCTTGGATATGTTTAGAGTCAGAAATTTCGCAAACCGTATAAATATTTTTTCCGTATTTTTTTCCAACTCCTTCTAAAATGGAAGCGATCAACAACGTGTGACCGTCAGCTTCCGTTGCTTTTAAATGGCTGCTAGGTGAAAAGATCATAACGGATTTGCATTCAAGAATGTTCGCCTTTTGCAAAGTTTCCTCAGATGCTGGATCTCCGCTCACAAATTCGACTCGTTCATGAAGCAATGGAGTTTTTTTAAGGGCATCATCGACGATCACGACATGTATATTTTGAAAGGTTGAAAGCAGTTCATTTAAGGCAATTTCGGTTTTCTTCGTCCAATTAATTAAAATAATATGATTTTTCACTGAAACCTTCAATTTTCCTTCCTCCCGCAATCTTTTCCTTAATGTGAGTGAATCAACGAATTTTCCGATAAATATGGTCATCAGTCCAATTCCCATTACATATAAAAACATGGCGAAAATTTTTCCTTTCATCGTAACAGGGGACAAGTCTCCATAGCCAACGGTTACGACTGTCGTCATTGTCCACCATAGCCCATCAAATGGAGTCGTAAACGTTTCAGGCTCAAGGTAATGAATAAAATAACTACTAAATAAAATTAATGTTGTAGTTCCGAAAAATAATGTCCATCCATTCATTTGCATTGTCTTAATCCACAACCGTTTAAAAAAAATCACGATTGAAACACCTCTTTACTTCCGTTTCCAATTCGTATTTTAACATATAAAAGAGCGGCCAAGAGGGAAAAGATTCCACAATTAACTTGAAAGTAGTCAACTTATGAAAGAACAAGTTTTTCATGTTTAGGGATTTATTTACGAATTGATGAAAGTGTTGTATTCTCATAAGTAAGTGCAACCTTTTAGTAAAATAATGGTTTATAGAAATATTCATGATGTGTTCAAAAATTTAATTCATATTATATTGGTTTTAAAAAGTAAACAGAATACAATAACCAGTTTGAATCGATGAGATGAAAGCGAATAAGCTGGAATAGAGGTGGTCAGATGAACTCATCTGTACAAATTCAAATCCCCCTTCCTTATTTTATTACGTCACCAAGTGATGAAATTTTATTTAGTAATGATGTATTCCATGAATATGTACTTACTTCAGCCGAAAATAAAAAAGTATATGATATATTTGAAACATGGGAGGAATTTAAGAAAGGGCAAATCATTCGAACGGTAGTGAATGGAAAAAGCTGTGTTTTTCTGAAAACAAAAATGAAAGAAACTCAGCATTTTTTTTATATCGGTACCTTCTCCTATGATTTATTATCTTTAATCGACGAATTAAAAGAGGCTCATCGATTGAATCGTGAATTAGATGCCATTATTGAAAATTCTTATGATGGAATTTATATTACGAATAAAGAAGGCGTCACGATCAAAACGAATTCGGCGATTGAAAGAATTACAGGCATACCGAAGGAATATTATATTGGAAAAAAGGTAGATTATCTTCAAAAACGAGGAATTTTACAAGACTCTGTAACGGAAAAAGTACTAGAAAAAAAGAGAACGGTTTCACTAGTCCAATTAAATTATTTAGGAAGAGAAACCTTATTAACAGGGAATCCTATTTTTAATGAAAAAGGGGATATTGAGGGTGTTGTCACGAACATTCGTGATTTGTCTGAATTAAATGAATTGCAGGAAGCCTTAAGAAAAGCAAATGAATTAAATGAAACGTATAAAAAAGAAATTGATCGTTTAAAACGTAATAGAGATAATGGGCATGATGTTGTTGTAAAAAGTAAAAAGATGAAATTAATTTACGACACGGCTACTCGCATCGTGAATGTTGATGCGACCGTTTTGATTTTAGGGGAGACGGGCGTGGGCAAGGACGTCTTAGCACGGTATATATATCACAATAGTGAAAGAAGGTTCAAAGGAAAATTTGTTAAAGTGAATTGTGGCGCTATTCCCCCTGAATTACTAGAATCAGAACTTTTCGGATATGAAGGCGGTGCTTTTACAGGTGCGAGTGCGAAAGGAAAAAAAGGGTTGTTTGAAATGGCTGAAAAAGGTGTGCTATTTTTAGATGAGGTAGGGGAACTGCCTATTAATTTACAAGTTAAACTATTACGTGTGATTCAAGAAAGAGAAATACAAAGAGTTGGGGGAACACAAACAAAAAAAATAGACGTCAGAATTATCGCTGCAACAAATCGAGATTTGAAAGAAATGGTAAAAAGAGGGCAGTTTCGGGAAGATTTATTTTATCGCTTAAATGTTGTACCGATTCACATACCACCTTTAAGAGATAGGAAAGAAGATATCCTGCCATTAGTCGAACTATTTTTACAAAACGTAAACAAAAAGTATGGCAAACAAAAGAAAATGGACCCTGAACTGAAAAATTTTTTTTATCACTATCATTGGCCTGGGAACATTCGAGAGCTTTCAAATCTAATTGAAAGAATCGTCCTCGTCAACCGTGATCCTTTATTAAAGATTCATCATTTGCCAACCGAATATCAAAATGGAAAAACCGGCCACACAAATATCCAAACTTTAAAAGAAGCGGTTGAACAAGCTGAGAAAAATATTTTAATAGCAGCGTCTAAAAAATGTAAAACGACGTATGAAATGGCTGAGGCACTGCAAACAAGTCAACCTACAATTGTAAGAAAATTAAAAAAATATAACATTACAATGAATGATTAGGAAAATAACAAGTAGAGAACACATACAAATGATTGAAAATGATGTAATATAATATTCCCCGATGTTTATTTCACAGTAAAAGGATTTGACAAATAGTAGTCTATTCATGATATGATAAGTGTCAAGAAACGTTCAAATATCGATGCAAATTCCACTAGGGGTGCCTTTTCAAAAGGCTGAGATTAAAGTGTTACTTTAAGACCCTTAGAACCTGAACTGGTTAATACCAGCGGAGGGAAGTGGATGGTTGACACGATTCGTGTGCACTTTCACGATCAGACAACCACTTTCTTCCTGTAAGAAAGTGGCTTTTTTTATTTAGATAAGGTGTGGACGATAAAAGAAGCGTGTAAGGAGGAGAAAAAGCACCATGATAAGTAGATGAAAAGAAAAAACGAATGAATCAACAGGTTATGAATATAGCTTTTTAGGAAATGTCTTTTCATTGAAAAAATGAAAAGAGGCATTAGAAACTATCGAACTTTACTAGAAAAGGAGATATTTATGATGAAAGGATTAAAATTAACAGATATTCTCGTCACCATTGTCATTTCAATCGTTTTTGGTATTGTATATAAACTTTGGGGCCCTCTTTATTATGCGGTGAAGCCCTTAGGGTTGCATATCGACCAACTGATATATGGCATGTGGTTTATAGCGGCGACGGTTGCGTTTTTAATCATTCGAAAACCTGGTATCGCCCTGTTAGCTGAAACAGCGGCTGCATCTGCTGAATTTATTACAGGATCGGAATGGGGATTAGAAGTTCTTCTTTATGGACTTATACAAGGGTTATTTGCAGAAATGGTATTCGCGATCTTTCGATATAAAAAATTTCATATTGGTGTAACTATGTTAGCAGCTGTTAGCTCAACCATTGGCTCACTGATCATGGATTTTTATAAAGGGTATATAGATGACTTAGTATTTTGGAATTTACTGATGTTTATCGGGGCAAGATTTATAGGGGCAATCATCATTGCTGGTGTTTTTGCCCATTATCTCGTGAAAGCTTTAGAAGCGACTGGTGTAACGAATTTAGTAAGATCTGTGTCCCAAAAAGATTATGATGCACTTAATTAGAGGTGTCAGAACATGAACGTAGCAGCACAGGTGAAAAATTTACGTCTAAAATTTCCAGGAGAGGAATCCTTGATTTTCAAGGATTTATCCTCTTCTTTTTATGAAGGGGAAAAAGTTTTGGTTCTTGGTCCTTCTGGTTGTGGAAAGTCAACCTTAATACAAGTATTAAGCGGTTTGATTCCAAAATCAATGGAAGTACCGATGAAAGCGGAAAACATCATAACTCCTTCATCTTGGGGCTATGTATTTCAAGACCCTGATACACAATTTTGTATGCCTTATGTTGATGAAGAAATGGCATTTGTATTGGAAAATTTGCAAGTGAAAAGAGAAAACATGCCTTCACAGATTCGGAAATACCTAGAAATGGTTGGACTTGAATTCGACGATCTCCATGTCAAAATTCAAACGCTATCAGGGGGAATGAAGCAAAGGCTGGCCATTGCCTCTGTCCTAGCGCTCGAACCGGATGTGTTATTTTTGGATGAACCAACGGCGATGCTTGATCCAAAAGGGACAAAAGAGGTTTGGGACACGATAAAACGAGTCGCGAAAGATAAAACCGTTATCATAGTTGAACATAAAATCGATTACGTCCTCGATATTGTAGATCGCATCATCTTATTTAATCAACAAGGACAAATCATCGCTGACGGGGCAAAAGAGGAAATTTTTACTCATTTTCGTCAAGAAATTCGCCAAGATGGAATTTGGTATCCTGGGGTATGGGAGGAGTATTTACGAGAAAAGCGGGATTTTTACAAGAAAAAACCATCAGAAAAAAAAGTTGTGCTTGAGCTGGAACATTTTAAAGGATATCGGAAGAAGGATGTAAAAATTAATGTACCATATGGAAAAGTGTATGAAGGTGAGTGGATTGTCATTGTCGGCCAAAATGGGGCAGGAAAAAGTACGTTATTACAAGCCCTCATGCAATTGCTTCAAACGACCGGGTCGTACACATTATTCAATACTCCAGTGGAGAAAGTCAAAAAGCTTTCAAATACACTTACTTTTGTTTTTCAAAATCCAGAATTTCAATTTGTTACGAACTCGGTTTATGATGAAATAGCGTATTCATTAAGACTTGAACAGATGAATGAACAAGAAATTCAACAGAAAGTTGAAGAAATGCTTGAATTATTTCATCTACAGAAACATCGAAATCAACATCCGTATCAACTTTCAATGGGACAAAAACGAAGATTAAGTGTTGCCGCTTCCATCGTCAAAAAACAACCGATCATCCTTTTAGATGAGCCGACTTTTGGGCAAGATTCATTCAACACATTTCAACTGCTTGAATTATTGGAACATTATCGCAAAGAGGGAACAACGATTTTCATGGTAACGCATGATCAACAAATAGCGAAGCATATTGCGACAAGAATGTGGGTGATTGAAAATGGCCAACTTGTAAAGGATGTCGTCACTACTTCCCGGAAAGAGTCAGTACAGGAGGATGAACAATGGATTTTGAACTCGAAATAAAAGAAACATGGCTTCATAAAATGAACCCGAGCTTAAAATTATTGCTATTCCTTATTTTATTTATAAGTGTCTTATTTATTCACAATATAAATTTTTTAATCAATTATACGATTGCTTCCTTTCTTTTGTTTGCTTTTTTTACAGGACATCCTTTGAAACATGTATTATGGTTGTCACTTCCGTTTATTCTCATTTTTGTCTCAACATCGACCTCTATGATCTTTTTTGGGAAAGGTGTGACGACATGGTGGCAATGGGGATTCATTCATATTACAGAAGAAAGCTTTTATCGAGGACTGCATTTAGGATTTCGTGCTCTAATCTTTGCCCTTCTAGGATTAACCTTTTCATTAACAACAAGACCGATTTTTTTATTTTACTCATTAATGCAGCAGTTAAAATTAAAGCCTAAATTTGCTTATAGCTTTATGGCAGGTATTCGCTTAATCCCCATTATGTTTGAAGAGTTTCAAATGATTCGGCAAGCGATGATGGTAAGAGGTGTGAAACAAAGAAAAGGAATCGTGCATTTTTTTAGTCAATTAAAAGCTTATTCGATTCCACTTTTATCGCAAAGTATTCGCCGTGCCCATCGAATTGCTGTTGCCATGGAAGCAAAAAGGTTTTCGAGTGATACGAAGAGAACCTATTATTACGAAATAGGATTTTCGAAATATGATCTTTACGTTGTTCTTTATTTTATGATCGCAATTTTTTTCAGCTACTATATGGCTATCTTGTTTCCGTATTTCCCGATAACAGATGTGAGATATGTTGGTATCATTTTCGAAAAATAAGATTTACTGCTGATAAGTCGATGAATGACTGATCAGCATTTTTTTTAGTCTGTTTTCGTAAACTTTGTTGTTTTCAAAGCGTGACATAGCAAGTGTATCGCTTGCCTTTGACAGTCGAAAAGCAATAGTAAAGCAACAATCTTTTGGAAAAGTGCCTTTTTGAAAAAAAAAAAATTATAGATGATTCAAAATTTTATTAATTGATAAAAAAATGAATTAAACATTTTGTAAGACAATAAGGAAATTTGATTCAATTATGAATGATTTCGTTTACCCTTTGTTTTAATTAAAGGGAAAGTCTGTTTTCGTAAACATTATTGTTTTCAAAGCTTTACATAGCAAGCGTGTCACTTGCCTATGACAGTCGAAAAGCAATAGTAAAGCCACAATCTTTTATAAAAGAGCCAAGGGAAAAATCATGGCACACTTATTGCATTTACATAAATGAATTCAATTTGAGGAGGAAGTGAAATGCCTGAAACTATGATGCAGGAAATCGAACAAATAAAGCAAATGGTGAAACAATTTGTGGATAAAGAAGTAGAACCATATGCGCAGCAAATTGAAGAAGAGGACAAAATTCCTCAACATTTAATTGATCAAGCGAAAGAACTTGGACTATTTGGAATTAGTATACCAGAAGAATATGGCGGAATAGGTTTAAATGCTGTAAGTAAAGCGATTGTACTCGAACAGCTCGGACGTACACATAACGGCTTTGTCAGTTTGATAAGTGCGCATACAGGGATTGGCAGTACCGGATTAGTAAAGCTCGGATCTGAAAATTTAAAGAATAAATATTTACCAGCGATGGCAGCTGGAGAAAAAATTGCTTGTTTTGCTCTGTCTGAGCCAGGGGCTGGTTCTGATGCGACAAATATTTCCACAAGAGCGGAAAAGAAGGGGGATCACTGGGTTTTAAACGGAACGAAACATTTTATTACGAATGCACCTGTCGCCGATGTTTTCACGATTTTTGCGGTAACAGATAAAGCAAAAGGGGCAAAGGGTGGCATTACCGCTTTTTTAGTTGAAAGAAATTTTCCTGGATTAATCATAGGGAAAAAAGATAAAAAAATGGGATTAAGAGGATCCTATACAGCGCAAGTCATTTTGGACAATTGTATCGTACCAGAAGAAAACGTCATCGGAGAAGTAGGTATGGGGTATATGTCAGCGTTGAAAATATTAGCGGAAGGGCGGATTGGCTTAGCGGCAAGAGCGGTCGGATCATGTGATAAATTAATTGAACTTTCTGCCACCTATGCAAAAGAGAGAATTCAGTTTGGAAAGCCTATAGCTAATTTTCAAGCGGTTCAATGGATGCTTGCCGATATGGCAACAGAAACGGAAGCTGCTCGAACATTAACGTTAAAGGCAGCCAAAATGGTGGATGAAGGGAAAAAAGTGATCAAAGAAGCAGCAATGGCTAAATTGTTTGCCTCAGAAGTATTTAATCGTGTTGCCGATAAAGCCGTACAAGTTCATGGCGGCATGGGTTATGTAGCCGAGTATCCGGTAGAACGTTATTACCGCGATGCAAGAATTACTAAAATATATGAAGGAACGAACGAGATCCAAAGATTAATTATCTCTAGAAAAATACTTGAAGAAGTTTAATAGAAGGAAGTGAAAGATTGATGCTGGAAAAATTGTTTCATCTACAAAATAATGTGGCAGTCATTACGGGTGGGGGAACGGGGCTTGGGAAACAGATGGCAGAGGTATTAGCAGCATGCGGCTGTCGAGTCGCTTTATGTTCAAGAAAAGTTGACAATTGTCAAAAAGCAGCTGAAACACTTCAGACTAAATATGGCACGAAAGCAAAGGGTTATCAATGTTTTGTTCAAAAGGAAGAAAGCGTTCAACAGTTTGTAAGCCAAGTCATCGATGAATTTGGTCAAATCGATATTTTAATTAACAATAGTGGAACAACTTGGGGAGCTTCGGTAGAGGAAATGCCGCTTGAAGCATGGCAAAAAGTGATCGATGTCAATGTAACGGGCACTTTTCTCATGTCGAAAGAAGTAGGAAAGACGATGATGAAACAAAAATATGGAAAAATCATAAACATCGGTTCTGTGGCGGGAATGAAAGCTGAACCACCAGAAATTTTAAATGCGATTGGCTACAGTACAAGTAAAGCAGCGATTCATCATTTTACGAAAGATTTAGCAAGGAAGTGGGCAAAATACAATATTTATGTTAACGCCATCGCTCCGGGATTTTTCCATACGAAAATGACGGATTACACGCTGCGGCAAAAAGGTGACGAAATTAAAAAACGCAATCCGTTAGGGAAAATTGGTGATTTCACTTCATTACAAGGAGCCGTACTATTTTTTGCTAGTCCTGCCAGTAACTTTGTTACAGGACAAATATTAGCAGTAGACGGCGGAAGTTCACTATAAAGGAGGGGGGGACTGTTGAATAAGGCGCAAATTGAACTAGAGAAAATTGATACGGTCATTGAGGAAAAACAAACGTATATTGAACAGGTGTGGCATTCACGCCATAAACGCTGGAATAAGTCACGTTTTTTTATGCTCGCCATTTCCCTTATTGCCATCGGTATGTCGATTTTTCATATATATACGGCGGGATTTGGTACATTACCGTCATGGGAACAAAGGAGTATCCATGTCGTCTGGGCTCTGTTGCTAATCTTTTTATTGTATCCTTTTCGGAAAGGGAAAAGGTTTGGGATTGTCGATATATTTTTCGTTCTCGCAACCATTTGTGTTGGTGCTTATATTTTATTTGGCGCAGAAGTGATTCAAAGCAGGCAAGGGAACGTTAATACAAATGATATCATTTTCGGGACGGTTCTCATTGCGTTAGTTCTGGAAGCAACAAGGAGAACAAATGGGATCTTAATGATGTTAATTGGTTTGTTTTTTATCATATATATCTTTTTCGGTCGATATTTCCCAGGTATATTAGCTCATCCAGGTGCAAGATACGGGAAAATGATAGATCAAATGTTTAATAGCACCTTAGGGATTTTCAGTTCTCCGATTTACGTCAGTTCGACCATTCTCGTATTATTTGTCGTGTTTGGATCATTTTTAATGAAATCAGGTGGTGGCCAGTTTTTTACAAATTTTGCTTTTGGGACATTTGGACATAAAACAGGAGGTCCTGCCTTATCAGCTGTCGGTGCTAGTGCGCTTGTTTCAACGATTACAGGAAATGGTGCAGCCAATGCAGCCATTACAGGATCCTTTACAATTCCATTAATGAAAAAGCTTGGGTATTCTAAAAAATTTGCAGCTGCCGTTGAAGCAGTTGCTTCTCAAGGTGGACAAATAATGCCTCCGATAATGGGAGCATCAGTATTTATTATGGCTGAAGCTACCGGCATCCCATATATTAAGCTAGCCTTGTATGCATGTATTCCAGCCGTTATTTACTTTCTCATTGCAGGATTTATCGTGTATTTCCATGCCAAGCGCTTAAAGCTTTCTGGCATTCCAAAGGAGCTGCTTCCAGATCCGAAAAAGATATTAGTAAAAGAAGGGTATATGTTTTTACCAATCTTCTTTATTATCGCCTTCATGATCATTGGATATAGTCCAATGAAAGCAGGCTTTTATGCGATTTTTATTACCATTATTTTAAGCTGGATACGAAAAGAAACGAGAATGAATTGGCTTCGTATTTTAGCCGCTTTAGAAGATGGAGTAAGAGGTTCATTAGCTGTCATTTCAGCTTGTGCAACTGCAGGTATTATCGTTGGAGCTGTCTCTTTGACGGGCTTAGGCTTAAATTTTTCCAGATTCATGATTGAATTAGCGAATGGACAATTATTCATTTTATTAATCTTTATTTCTATTGCTTCGATTATTTTAGGAATGGGTATGCCAACTGTGTCTGCATATGTCATTCTATCTGTTTTAGGAGTACCTGCTTTAGTAGATGCAGGAGTCAATCTTATTGCTGCTCACATGTTTGTCTTTTATTTCGGTGTACTTTCAGGTTTAACGCCGCCAGTGGCCATAACCGCCTATACGACAGCTAGTATTGCAGAAGCTCACCCGAACAAAACTGCTTTATATGCCATCAGAATTGGTGTAGGTGGCTTCATCATTCCGTTCATTTTTGTATACAACCCAGAATTATTATTACAAAGTGATAATAATTTTAAAATTATGACCGCTATTGTAAGCGCTTTATTTAGTTGCTACATTTTTTCAGCTGCGATTGAAAAATATCTCACTACTAAAATCAATCATTTCCAAAGAATCATACTATTTATATCCGCTAGCATTTTAGTTGTTCCTGGAGTAATGACAGATATTTTCGGATTTGTCCTATTTTTCCTCGTTTACTTTTGGAATAAAAAAAGCTATTACACGACGAATTCAAAAGAATTTAATATAACAAATCAATAAATATGAGGTGATTGAAAATGAGAAAAATGTTTTTAAAAACGTTTTTTTGTGCATGTATTTTCCTTATTTTGGCAGCTTGTGGTGATTCAAAAACGACTACCTCTGATCATGAAGAATTAAAGGCACCTGATCAGTTTTTACAAATCGGCTCAGGCCCAATGGGTTCAGGATGGTATCCGATCACGACCATTTTATCAGAATTATATATGGATCATTTTGACGGTTTAAAAGCATCACAGCTTGAAGGGGGATCAACAGCTAACTTGAAATCTCTTGATGTTGGAGATATTCAGCTTGGAATCAATTATACTTCTGATTTTTCTGACGCTATAAACGGAACAGGAAGTTTTGATGATAAGATTGATTCCATTGCTGCAATGGCATCTTTATATCCTGTGTACCAAACGATTGCGACGCTTAAAGATCGTCAGGATATTGAAACAATTGAAGATATTGTGGATAAGCATATCTTTTTAGGACCAAAAGGTGGTGGAGGATCAGTCGCATTTTGGAGAATGATGGAGGAATACGGAATAACAGAAAAAGACGTAGAAAAAGCTGGTGGGAAAATTTCTTACGGAAACTATTCTGATGGTGCTTCGATGTTAGCAGATGGTAATGTCGATGTATTTGTAGGGGGAGGAGCTCCTGCTGTCACGTCTTTACAAGAAATTGAAATAACGAATCCAATTAAAGTCATTCCGATTGACCAAGATAAGCTCGATCGTATTAGTCAAAAAGGATACGGAATTTCAAATGATAAAATCCCAGCTGGAACCTATAAGGGAATGGAGGAGGACGTTCCAACTTATACAACCGTTTCCATGTTGACTGTCCGTAAAGATTTAGATGAAGAATATGTATATAACTTAACAAAAGTATTTTGGGAAAATTTAGAAGAGTTTGAAAAACAATTACCAGAACGAGCCAAACATTTTACATTAAATTCAGTGCTTGATGGAATTGATCCCGAGACGCTACATCCTGGAGCGAAAAAATATTATGAGGAAGCAGGAGTAACAAATTAAACCATTAGGGAGGTTGAAAATTTGGAACAGCTAAAGAATCGTCCCTGGTATCAATGGTATAAAGATCAAAGACCTATTCATTTTCCTGAAGTATCTTTATATACCATTTTAGAGCAAGCCGTCAAGAAATATGGAGAAAAAACGGTGATTATTTTTGAGGATGAAGAAATCACTTACCATGAACTAAAGTGCCAAGTAGACCAATTAGCAGCAGCATGGAAAGAAATGGGATTTGAAAAAGGGGAGAGAATTGGCTTAATGGTAACCAACCATCCTCATTACATTGTTTCTTATTATGCTGCGCAAGCTCTAGGCTTAATCGTTGTACAAATTAATCCTCATTATACGACAAGGGAGCTTTTACAAATTATTCATGATTCCGAGATTTCATATATAATTGTTGATCCTATTTCTTATAAAACACTAAAGGAAGTGAAAGACGATTATTCCTTTAAGACCATTATGTCATCACAATTAGAAGCTGACGAAAAAGAAAACGAATATATCAAGTTAGAAACCTTGATAAACTTTCCAAAGAAGCTTGAAAAAATTGAAGATGTCAATGCTAAAGAAGACGTTGCTGTCATTCAATATACAGGTGGTACGACAGGGAAAATGAAGGGGGCGATGTTGACGCACTTTAATATCACATCTAACGTTATTCAAAGCTATTGGATGTATGGCGAAAAAATGGAGTTTGGTGAGGAAATGATTTTAACTGCAACACCGTTATATCATGTGTATGCGATGACAAGTGCAATGAATTTAGGGGTATACATCGGGGCGAAAATTTTATTATTTAGGAAATTTGAAGTATATGAAGTTCTAGAACAAATTCAGAAATATCAACCAACTTTTTTTCCTGGTGTACCGAAAATGTATAATGCATTTGTCAATCATCCAGAAATTGAAAAATATCATTTAAAATGCTTAAAATTTTGTTCTTCTGGATCGGCACCTCTTCCGGTTGAAGTTATAAGACGATTTGAACAATTGACAGGAGCAAAAATTGGTGAAGGATTCGGCATGTCCGAAACGTCGCCTTCTACGCATCGTAACCCGCCATTTGGTAAACGAAAAGTAGGAAGCATTGGCATTCCGTTTCCAGCTACTGATTGCAAAATTGTCGATGAAAATAATCAGGAACTTGGTCCTAAAATGATCGGTGAGCTACTAATTAAAGGTCCCCAAGTGATGAAAGGCTATTGGAATAATGAGCTTGAAACGAAGAAAGCGATACAGAACGGATGGCTTTATACGGGAGATTTAGCGATGATGGATGAGGAAGGATATTTTTATATTGTCGGTCGGAAAAAAGAAATGATAATCGTAGGTGGATTTAATATATATCCTCAAGAAGTGGAAAGCGTGTTGTATGAACATACTGATGTAAAAGAAGCGGCTGTTGTTGGCATTCCTCATGAAGAAGAAGGAGAAATTGTGAAGGCGTATATTGTCCCGAAAAATCATGCGGAAATTGATATCGAAGAATTAAGAGGATATTGCTATACAAAATTAACAAAATATAAAGTACCAAAATTGTTTGAAATTCGTGATAGTCTCCCCCGAAATACAGTAGGAAAACTATTAAAAAGATTGTTAGTAGAAGAAGAGTTAAAGAAGGGAAAGGTGAAAAATGACAATAGATGACATCCAAAAAGTGACGGTTGTTGGGGCTGGCATAATGGGGGCGCAAATTGCCATTTTAAGAAAGTATGTGAAAGCCGGATGGTTAGGCAAAAACACAGGAAGAGGATTTTACGAATATAAGAATAGAGGTGTGCAAAATGGATTTCCGGTTCGATGAAGAGATTGAATTTTTAAAACGAAATGTAAGAGATTTTGTGCAATCAGAAGTAGAAGCAGTCGCTCAGCAAATTGAAGAAGAGGATCAAATTCCTGAGCGAATCGTTGAAATGTCTAAAGAACTAGGCCTATTTGGCTTAAGTATCCCTGAAGAGTATGGCGGTCTCGGGATTGGTATGGTCGGGAAATGTGCTTTATATGAAGAAATTGGCGCAACTCATAATGGATTTACGACATTAATAGGGGCGCATACAGGTATTGGTACAGTTGGCATAGTTGAAATGGGAAATGAAGAACAAAAGAAAAAATACTTACCAGCCATGGCACGAGGTGAAAAAATAGGAGCCTTCGCCTTGACTGAACCAAGTGCTGGTTCAAATGCGACCAACTTAAAAACGACGGCTGTCAAACAAGGAGATAAATATATATTAAATGGAACGAAGCATTATATTACAAATGCAACGGTTGCGGATGTTTTTACTGTAATGGCCGTGACAGATTCATCTAAAGGTCCGAAAGGGATCACATCTTTTATTGTTGAAAAAGATTATCCGGGTTTTCATGTCGGGGCGGTTGAAAAGAAAATGGGATTAAAAGGCTCTCATTCTGCTGAAATTATTTTAGAAGATTGCGAAGTACCTGCCGAAAACGTTTTAGGTGAAGAAGGACAAGGATATGTGAATGCCTTAAAAATATTAGCAAATGGTCGGGCCGGTTTAGCAGCAAGAAATTTAGGATCTTGCCAAAAACTGCTTGACTTATCTGTTCAATATGCACAAGAGAGAATTCAATTTGATGTGCCGATTATCGAACATCAAGCCGTTGCCCATATGCTAGCTGAAATGGCAATGGAAATCGAAGCATTACGTTCTTTTACTTATCGTGTCGCATGGATGGTTGATCAAGGGATGAAAGTGATTAAAGAAGCGGCGATGATAAAGCTTTTCGGCTCAGAAGTTTATAACAGAGTGGCAGATAAAGCCGTACAAGTTCATGGCGGCATCGGCTACATTTCAGATTATCCTATTGAGAGATATTATCGTGATGCGCGGATTACGAGAATATATGAAGGAACGTCAGAAATTCAAAAAAATATTATTGCTCGGCAATTACAAAAAAAAACCTTGACAAAGAAATAGTGAATGTCAACGGTGGTGCGATCGCCTCAGGTCATCCTCTTGGTGCAACAGGGGCACGAATTGTCACAACATTGCTATATGAATTGATCCGTAGAAATAACCGCTATGGCATTGCAACACTTTGTGTAGGCGGAGGACAAGGGATGGCGATTATGATTGAAAATTTAACTGTTTAATTGATAAAGGGAATGAAAATAGACATCTATCAGCATTCTCTCTTTTTGATATTCTCGATTTTCAAAGAGAACAAGATGAACATGAGGAAATTGTCATCCGTGTACAAGTAACCATTTATTTTACGGCTAGTCATTTGCAGCAAGAGCTGATATCCACAATTAAAAGAAGAACAGCCATTTGATGTTAAGAAAATCATTTTTTAATACTAGGTGCCTGTTCATAGGCGCCTATTCGTGTTTTTAGGATCTCTAAAAATCAGTGTTTATCAGGTCTCTAATAGGTAAGATCAATTTGCTATATCCATATCGTGTGTTAATGAAAAAACGTTTATTGATGATCTAGTTTAAATATACAGCTTACCGGTTAAACTTATTTACTAGATTAAAATAAGTTGGTGAGAAAATGATACAAAATATTGAGAAGATCTCGATTCCACAATTCATTTTATTAATGATGGGGGCTATCGGGGTTTTGAATCATGTCATCGTAATACCGATCTTATTAGAAGCTGCAAAACGAGATTCGTGGATATCGGTTATTTTCAACTTCGTCACGTTTCTTATATTGGCCATTTTCGTTTATATGATTCAAAAAGCAACGGATCAGCAAAATATTTTTACGTGGATAAAAGAAAATTTTGGGAAAAAGTTACAAATTGTTCTTATTGCCGTTTTGTGTATTCATTTGTTTATATTAGGTCAGACTACTTTTATGGATACATTAACGTGGACAAAAGTTACTTATTTACCCATTTCATCTAAATTTATTATGGGAACTCTTTTAGCCCTTCTCGTCTTATCAGCGTCGTATTCAGGCATTCGCACGATTGTCATTTTGAATGGCGTTATTTTACCAATTGTTATTATTTTAGGTTTTTTTGTCTCTTCAGCAAATTTACAATATAAAAACTTTACACTTTTAAAACCTTTTTTAGAAAATGGATTGGTTCCTGTGTTAGAAGGGATGATTTATTCAGGAGGGGGAATAGGAGAATTTTTTTTACTTCTCCTATTGCTGCAACATCGGTTTAAAGATAAAATTCGTTTTTATCAGATTGTCATGACTTTGTTCATTTTATCGGGATTAACGATCGGTCCTACGATAGGTGCGCTCACCATTTTTGGCCCAGAAGAAGCAGCGAGGCAACGATATCCTGCATACGAAGAATGGGCAATGGTCTCACTAGGCCGATTTGTCGAACATGTAGACTTTTTGTCTATATATCAATGGATGAGCGGCGTTTTCATTCGCTTGTCAACACTTGGCTTTATTATTTCTGAATTATTTCAGGCGAAAAAGGGAAAAAAAAGATTAATCATATTAGCAACAATTTATGTTTCAGCACTCATCACTCTTTTATTTCCTATTTCGGATATTGATTTTTTGAAATGGATCAAATTTACACTTCATTACTCGTTTTATTTTACTTTAGGATTTATCACGTTTTTATTCATTCTCATTTTAATAGAAAAAGTTAAAAGGGGTTCAAAACATGGAGGCGACAACACGACTGCAACAAATAAATGAACGGAATATACGTGAACTATTTTCACATTGTGCTGATGTGCAATTTTCTTACTTACATTTTGAAAGAGGCAAGGTAAGGAAAATATTACTTGCATATTGTGAAGGATTGTACGATCCTGATAAGCTGCAGAAAGAAATCGTCGTAAATCTTGAACATTTAGCAATGAACATTCAATCCAACTTATATTTAAAGGATGTAAAAAATTTACTGCGACTTCCTTCACTTCAGCAACACCATAATTTAGAGAAGATTCCGGAAAAAATATTTAATGGGGAAATCATTATATTTTTTATCGATTTAAAAGCACTTTTTACAGTTGACATTTCCCGCCATCCCCAAAGAACACCAACAGATCCCAATACTGAAATTTCGATTAAAGGACCGCGTGATGGATTTATCGAAGAATTATCCGTTAATGTTGCATTAATCCGTAAAAGGTTTCGATCGAATACGTTGTATTATGAAGTTTTTGAAAAGGGGAAAAGAACGAAAACAAAACTTGGCCTTCTCTATATTAAGGATGTTACAAACCCTGAATTTATAACCGAAATTAAAAACAGAATTGAAAAAATAAATGTAGACGGAATTATTTCTTCTAATCAGCTACAAGAATTATTAGTGGATAATCGATATACATTATTTCCTGTCTTTTCCTATACTGGCAGGCCTGACTTTGCAGTTGATTCGTTATTACGAGGCCGTTTTGTCATTTTAATCGATGGCACGCCAACGGCCATTATTGGACCAGCAAACTTATTATTATTATTGAAAAGCGCTGAAGATCAAGACTATATTTGGTTATCCACTAGTGTTGAAAGGTTGCTGCGCATATTAGGATTGTTAATGGCGGCTTTTTTTCCAGGCTTTTGGATTGCACTCGTAACTTTTCATCCTGATCAAATTCCTTTAACGTTATTAACGATTCTTGTAGAGTCTCGTCAAGGAGTGCCTTTTCCTTCGGCAATCGAAGCATTTATTATGCTTACGTTGTTTGAATTATTTCGAGAAGCCGGACTGAAGCTGCCAATCGCCATAGGCCAAACATTAAGTGTCGTAGGGGGGTTAATTATCGGTGATGCAGCGATACGGGCTGGCCTTACGAGTCCTGCGATGCTTGTCGTCATCGCCTCTTCTTTTGTGGCTACATTTACGTTAGTCAACCAGTCGCTAGCAGGAGTGATTTCTGTTGTACGTATATTTACCTTGCTTCTTAGCGCCTTATTCGGCTTATGGGGATTATTAGTAGCAGTCTTTTTCGTCTTTTTATATTGTGCTAGCCTAAGACCATTTGGTGTTCCATATTTAGCACCAATTTCATGGAAAACTGCTACGGATATGTTGAATGTTTATTTCCGAATGCCGTGGAAAAAAATGGTGAATAGACCGAAAATGCTTGATCCTCAAGACCCTACAAGACAAGGTGGCACAAAATGAAAAAAATAAATTTCATCTATAAAATTATATTGCTGATCCTCCTTTTCATGTTAAATGGATGTGGCCAGCAAAGTGAAATTGACAGAATGCTATATGTCCATGTTATGGGTGTAGATATTGTGGATGACAAGTATGAAGTTTACGTTCAAATTATTAACTTAGAGAGCAAGGGAGGAAAATCAGATAATAGCTCAGGAGGGGGCGGAGAACAGGCAATCGTCGGAAAGGGGAGAGGAGAAACCGTAATGGATGCCATATTTAATCTATATGAGGCATCGCAACGAAAAATTTTTTGGGGGCACTTATCTTCCGTCATTTTCTCAGAAAGATTTCTTAAGGAAAAAGGCATCGAAGGAATCCGGAAAGTTGTTGAAATGGTTGGTCGCAATCGCGAAACTCGATATACGATATGGATGTTAGGGACGACATCAAAAATACAAGATTTGCTAACAACGTTTCCAACTTTAAATTTATCGCCTATCTTTACAAAATTAGGGGATCCTATCGAGAATTATCGGCAAAGCTCTCTTGTTATGCCAATCAGTTTAAATCACTTTATTTATAATTTAACAGAGCCTGGAGGTACTGTTAAAATTCCGCTTATTAGAAGTATTGAAAATTATTGGCATGGCGACAAAACATCAGAAGGTACGTTAATTGTAGATGGCTATATTTTTATTGATAAAGATGGATTTAAAGGACTGTTGAAGGATGAAAACATGGCGGGATTAAAGTGGTTTCAACCTCAAGCTGACCGTGTTTATTTATGTCTATGTAGAGAGGATCAGGCGCCAATATTTCTCGTTTTCGATGACATAAAAATAAAGACAAAACCACAAGTTAAAAATGATCGAGCGACTTTTACTATAAATATATCGGTGAAAGGAGTGGTTGAAGAACTCAACCAAAATGTCTCGAAACAATTTATAAACGAAGAAGCAGCAAAGCAAATTAAGGAAGAAATTAAACGGACGTATAAAAAGGGATTAGAGATGGAAGCTGATGTGTATCAATTATCTGAAATATTATATCGCAATGATCCAAAAGCATGGAAACGGCTTGGGTTTGACAAAAAATTTTTACTAACGGAAGATAGTATTCAATCAATAAAAGTAGATGCTCATATTATGGAATCGGAAAAGGTCAAGTTAGAGAAAATGAAAATATTTAATGAAAAATAGGTGTAGATTCATTTGTATTTCATAAAGCTGTTTACGTAAATTTTATTGCTTTTCGACTGTCCATGAACCGAACAAAGCTTGGGGGCGGATAAATTACATTTGTCCGACAATCGACTATTGTTCGGTTCATGTCACACAATCACGTGACATAGCAAGCGTGGCGATTGACGATGACAGTCGAAAAGCTATAGTATAGCACCAACCTTTTAGAAAAGAGCCTTTCAAATCAAAAACAAATAAACTGTAACAAAATATTGTGAAGTTTGTCACAAAATATTCAAGTTCTGTCACTCACTCCTCTAGCCTTTCATTTTAAAATAAAGATAATGGCTGAAGATAGTAAAAGGGGTGAATAAAATGCCTGAATTAGACAGCGTGATTCTTAGCCGGATGCTAACAACTCTTACTCTGGCTTTTCATATTATTTTTGCAACAATTGGTGTTGGAGTTCCTGTTATGATTTCTATTGCGGAATTTATAGGCGTTAAGCGCAACGATCCATACTATTTATTACTCGCTCGGCGCTGGACGAGAGGCTTTGTCGTAACAGTTGCAGTTGGGGTTGTAACAGGTACTTGTATAGGTTTACAGTTATCACTATTATGGCCAAGCTTTATGGAAATTGCCGGCCAAGTCATTAGTTTGCCTTTGTTTATGGAAACATTTGCCTTTTTCTTTGAAGCCATTTTTTTAGGAATTTATTTATACACATGGGATCGCTTTCAAAAACCTATTTACCATTGGCTATTATCGATTCCAATAGTAATCGGTTCTTCATTATCCGCTTTCTTTATTACAACAGTGAATGCGTTTATGAATACACCACAAGGGTTTACAATAGAGGGAAGAACGATTACTGGCATCGATCCGATCTCAGCTATGTTTAATCCGGCAACACCTTCGAAAGTATTTCACGTCTTATCGACATCGTATATGACTTCTGCCTTTATATTAGCTACAATTACAGCATTGGCTATCTTGAAAGGAAAAAAAGGAGAATACGAGAAAAAAGCATTGAATTTAACGATGATCGCGTCTTTTGTATTTTCTTTATTATCTTTCGTTGCCGGAGATGTTTCAGCCAAATTTTTAGCAGAACACCAACCAGAAAAATTAGCGGCTGGGGAGTGGCACTTTGAAACTGAAAAAGGTGCCGATCTTATATTATTTGGAACGTTAAATGAAGATGGAGAAATTGAAAATGAAATTAGAATCCCAAAACTATTAAGCTTTTTATCTTTTAATGATTTTGATGCTGAAGTAATTGGATTAAATGAGTTTCCAGAGGATGAGCGGCCGCCATTATGGATTCATTATATGTTTGATATTATGGTTTCAATCGGTGTATATAGTTTACTTATTTCCTTCTTATATTTAATCTTTATGAAATGGAAAAAATCGCTTCTTTACACCCGTCTTTTCTTGTGGCTCATCTCCATAGCGGGGCCGTTAACGATGATTGCAATTGAAGCAGGATGGATTTATGCCGAAGTAGGCCGTCAACCATGGATTTTGCGAGGATATATGAAGGTAGCAGAAGGAGCGACGACTTCAGAACATGTCGGACTGATGTTTATCTTGTTCTTTGCCCTATACTCAGCACTAGCGATTATTTGTGCCATTGTGTTGCGGAAAATGTTTAAAAATAATCCAGCGGAAGCAGAACTTGAATTTCGTTTTAAAACATAAGAAAGGATGGTTACGATGGATATTCCTTTAATCGGTATTACCGTCCTATGGACCTTTTTATACGGATATTTAATAGTTGCATCGATTGATTTTGGCGCTGGTTTTTTTGCCTTTTACGGAAAAGTAACGAATCGCGATCACATTATTAATCATATTGTTAGCCGTTATTTATCACCTGTTTGGGAAGTAACAAATGTCTTTTTCGTCTTTTTCTTTGTTGGTATCGTTGGCTTTTTTCCGCAAACAGCCTACTATTATGGAACAGCGCTACTTATTCCAGGGAGTATTGCCTTAATCTTGTTGACGATTCGCGGATCATTTTATGCTTTCGGAAACTATGGATCAAAGGATAGTAAAGTTTATATGTTTTTATATGGTGCGACAGGGTTGTTAATACCAGCTTCTCTTTCAACGGCTCTTACGATTTCCGAGGGAGGATTTTTAGAGGAACGTGATGGGACAGTTGTTTTCTTAGCGAAAGAATTGTTTACTAGTTTTTATTCATGGAGCGTTGTTTTGTTAGCGATCGTATCCGTGTTATTTATAAGCGCATCCTTTTTAACGTATTATGCAAATCGAGCAGGTGACAGTGAAGCACAACATATTTTAAGGAAATTTGCTTTATTTTGGGCTCCACCAACGATATTAGCCAGCCTTTTAGTGTTTATTTCTTTACGAGAGCATAATCCGCGGCATTTTTATAATGCGATAGAACTATGGTGGATGTTTGCCTTATCCCTTTTATGTTTCCTTATGGCAACATGGTTCATATTTAAGGAAAAACGATTTGGTACTGCTTTCATTTTAGTCATGCTCCAGTTTTTCTTTGCCTTTTTCGGATACGGCGCCTCACACTTGCCATATATTTTAGATCCGTATGTAACGGTTTATTCTGCTTATACGAATGAAACGATGGGAATGGCATTGACGATTGCTTTCATTTTAGGATTACTGTTGTTAATTCCATCACTTGTTCTATTGATGAAATTGTTCTTATTTGACGCTGATTACGTGAAAGGGAAAAAATGATGCGAACGAAATGCTGACCTTTGCTGAAAGGGTCAGTTTGTTTAAAGATATATAAAATCAGCTTATGAAAAATTTTTTTGATGTACGTTTATTTAGACACACATATTAAAGTAACTCAAATTATGGTAAAATACCGTTATATATATTGATTGTTGGAGGAATCAACATGAAGAAGGAATTTGCTGTCATAGGCCTCGGTCGATTTGGAGGAAGTATTTGCCGCGCTTTAAGTGAAGAAGGAATGGAAGTATTAGCGATTGATATTGATGAAGATAAAGTCAATGAATTTGCCAATATTGCTTCACATGCGGTCGTTGCGGATACGACAGATGAAGCGGTATTAAAAAGCCTTGGTATTCGAAATTTTGACCATGTGATCGTGGCGATTGGGGACAATATTCAGGCAAGTATATTAACGACTTTAATGTTAAAAGAATTAGGGGTAAAGCATATTACTGTAAAAGCACAAAATGATTATCATGAAAAAGTGCTTTCCAAAATTGGGGCTGATTATATTGTTCACCCTGAGCGAGATATGGGAAAACGAATTGCCCACCATATTATTTCCAACAATGTTTTAGACTATCTTGAGTTATCGGATGAACATAGTATAGTTGAAATAGCAGCAAATGGGAATATTGCCGGTCATTCCATTATGGAATTAGACATTCGTGCAAAATATGGAATTAATATTGTCGCGATTAAACGAAATAAAGAAATAATTGTTTCCCCGCAGGCGAATGAAGTCATTCAATCAGGTGATATTTTAATCGTAATTGGAGCGGACACGGACATTAATCGCTTTGAAAAGAAAGCGTTAGGGGAATCATAACGAATATATACAATCATGGATTACTCTCTTTTAAAGGAAAGCTTTAGAGGCATGATGACCTTTCAATGGAAGAAAATCAGGATGCCTTTTGACAGATGTTGATCTATCCATTTCTCACATATTCTTTTTTACGATCAAAAAATAGACTTCCCTTAGGATTAATAGCGGGAGAAGTCTATTTTTTGAGTAATTCTTAATCAACGATTTTGCTTCAAGACGCAAGTTTGCACTCATTTTTTTATTTATCATTCTTGATTTTTTAAACCATTCATGATAAATCGTACTGTTAATTCTATTTCAAGTTCATCATCCCAATTGGTTTCAGGACTGATTAAAAACCGGGCAAGCATATAACCAAAAACAGTCGAAATGATCATTCTGACAACTGATTCAGGAGGGATCTCAGCAATTTCTCCTTTTTCTTGAAAGTGTTTGACAATTTTGATGAATTTTTCATAAACGTGTGTTAGAAAGATGTTCTGAAATTCTCCACGCAATTCTTCATGATAAAACACTTCTTGAATATATATTTTTAAAATCGGAAAGTTTCGTTTGGCAAATTCATATCGATTTTTTATTAGTTTCCGAATAAATACTTCAAAGCTCTCATACTTATTTTCGAGCACCTCTTGGACAAAGCTTTTCGCAAAAAATGGAGAAACGTATTTGATGATCGTTGGCATGACAATAGAAATGAGCAGGTCTTTTTTCGTTTTATAATGGCGAAAAATAGTTCCTTCTGCTACTCCTGCTTTTTTGGCAATTTCGCTTGTTGAAGTTGCCGCAAAGCCTTTTTCCGAGAACATTTCAATAGCTGCCTTCACAATTTTCTTCTGTTTTTCACTCATATTTGATTCTTCATCTTTATTTAAAAATTGTTCCATCATCTCAGAAATTTTCATAAATTTGAACATCCTTTCAAAGACATGATGTTCTATTATAGACGACGATATCGTTTTAATACAATGACATTCAAAATAATAAATACAACCGAGAAAGCTAATAAAATATACACATCTTGTTGGAAGCTTTCAAATCCGTTACCACGAATCATAATTTCTCTTAACGCATTAGCACCATAAGTTAATGGCATGATAACACTAAACGACGCAAGCCAATCTGCCATCGCATCAAGTGGAAATAACCCAGAGAAAAAGACTTGTGGTACAATGACTAACGGAATAAACTGTATCATTTGTAATTCGTTATTGGCAAACGCAGAAAGTAGTGTACCCAATGTTAAAGCTGTCATGGCAAGTAGTAAAGTTATTAGAAGAACATACCAAAAGGACCCTACTAACATCATGTTTAATACACGAATGGCATAGCCTGATATAAGGGTTGCTTGAATGGCTGTAAACAATCCAAATCCTATAACATAACCGAAAACGAGTTCATGACGACGTATAGGCGTTGCTAAAAGTCTTTCAAGTGTACCACTTGTTCGTTCACGTAAGAAGGACACCCCTGCTATTAAAAAGACGAAAAAGAAAATGAAAAATCCAATAAGGACAGGTCAAGATTTGCTTTATCCAATAAGCATCTTATGTTTGATGGGAGTTGTCATGATGGGAGTCGGTATTAACATGATAGAAAAAAGGGTTTAGGGTTTCTTCTTAAAATAAATGAAAAGAGGAGTGTTGCACATTATTAAGATTGTAAACTAATTTATAAAACCGAGTTTATTCAGACAAAATAAACACTTATGTTAATAAATACACTTCTAAAGAGTAGTGGAGTTACCAAAGAAAAAAATGGAGAACGAAGCTACCATAAAAAAAGAGGTGCGTGTTGCACCTCTTTTTTTAGATTTCCATAATAATCGGTAAAATCATTGGACGACGTTTTGTTTTTTCATACAAAAATGGAGCAAGAGTATCGGTAATCTCGTTTTTAATCTCTGACCATTGTGTTGTTTTCCGTTCCATAACTTTCGATAAATGCTTCGCAATTAGCTCTTGTGCATCATTGATTAAATCTCCTGATTCGCGCATATAAACAAATCCGCGAGAAATAATATCTGGACCTGCCGCAATTTTAAATTCCTTCATATTGATGCTTACAACAACGATGACTAGTCCTTCCTCAGATAGAATGCGACGATCTCGTAATACGATATTTCCGATGTCGCCAATTCCACTTCCGTCAATATAGACGGAACCTGAAGGAACTTTTCCAGCAACAGATGCTTCCTTCTCATTCATGGCAAGGACTTCGCCATTATCGAGAATGAAGCAATTTTCTTCCGGAACACCACAATCAACAGCAAGCTTGGCATGCATTTTTTGCATCCGATATTCACCGTGAATCGGCATAAAATATTTCGGTTTCATGAGCCGAATCATTAATTTCTGCTCTTCTTGACCACCATGTCCAGATGTATGAATGTCATTTAATGAACCATGTATAACCTCAGCTCCGGCACGGAAAAGCTGATTAATCGTTCTGGATACACTTAATGTATTTCCAGGTATAGGAGATGAAGAAAAAACAACTGTATCTCCTGGAATAATTTGAATTTGACGATGAGTGCCGTTTGCAATACGAGATAATGCTGCCATAGGTTCTCCTTGGCTTCCTGTGCAAAGGATTGTGACACGATGGGCTGGCAGTCGATTAATTTCATTTGCATCTACAAACGTATCCTTTGGACAACGTATATATCCTAGCTCCTGACCAATTTCGATGGCTGCCTCCATACTGCGGCCAAAAACAGCAATTTTGCGGTTATTTTTTACAGCCGCTTCCGTTACTTGCTGAAGGCGATGAATATTAGAGGCAAAAGTTGCGAAAATAATGCGTCCTTGCACTTTACGGAAAATTTCTTGAATGCTTTCGCCGACTCTTCTTTCCGACATTGTAAAATCAGGAATTTCACTATTTGTGCTGTCTGAAAGAAGGCAAAGCACACCTTCTTTTCCGATTTCAGCCATTTTCGTTAAATTCGCAGGCTCACCAACTGGTGTAAAGTCAAATTTAAAATCACCTGTATGTACAATATTACCGGCAGGTGTTTTCACAACGACACCAAATGAATCTGGAATACTATGGGTCGTTCTGAAAAATGTAACAGATGTCTTACGAAATTTAATGATATCATCTTCTTTTATCACATTTAATTTTGATTGTCTTAATAGTCCGTGCTCTTCCAGTTTATTTTTAATTAAACCGATTGCTAGTTTTCCTCCATAAATTGGAACATTTATTTCGCGTAATATATAAGGGATTCCTCCAATATGATCTTCGTGACCATGTGTGACGAACAACCCTTTTATTTTTTCTTGATTTTTGACTAAATAGGAGTAATCGGGGATGACATAATCAATCCCAAGTAATTCATCCTCAGGAAATTTTATTCCAGCATCAATTAAAATAATCTCATCTTGGAATTGAACAGCATACGTATTTTTTCCAATTTCCCCGAGCCCACCGAGGGCAAATGCCGCTACTTGATCACTTTTTAAAAATTTCATATACAATCATTACTCCACTACTTTAAAGTTTTCGCTTTGTTTTTCAAATTCGAGGAAAACATCATTAATCGGTTGAATGTATTCAATATTATAGCCAAATTCTCTAATTTTTGCACGGACCTCACGTTCAGACTCTGCTTCAATAAAAAAAGATTTCGTTCTTTCTCGAACGGGTGGCTCATCTGCCACTTCTTGATAAAATACTTTAAACATCATAATAATCGATCTCTCCTTAATAACCGAATATTTCATATGCTTTTATTATTATATTCGATTATTCGACTAAAGCCAAGCTTGTATCAAGACGTGTAACGGAAAATGAATGAAAATGTAAAAAACTGGACTAAACGTCCAGTTTTTAGGCAATTATTTTTCTTCTCAATAAATGTTTCCACTGTTTTCTTATTTTTTTCTTTAATTTTCTTAGCATTTTGTATGTCCCTCCTTTTTCAGTCTTTTGCCTTTTTCCGTTCTTTGTTACTTTTATTATACGTGATTTTCGCTTATATTTTTCATAGGTGTTCATGGAATATATTGCCTAACATTTCCTTTTCAACAGGGATTTCTTTTTTGTATAATCATGATTTGATCCAAAAAGGACGTACTTCATCCGTTCTTTTTGTTACACAAATTGACTTTCGAACAGTGATGATTGAGGTTTTTTTATTGTTTGATGGACAAATATTCGTTAATATGATAATTAGTTTTCTTTTCTATTTATTTAATGTCAACAAGTAAGTCTTCAAAAAGCTTCTGCTTGAAAAAGGGGGAATAAACATGAAGAAAAAGCTTATATTTTTTGATATAGATGGAACTTTGTTAGACCATGAAAAAAAATTACCACTTTCAACGGAAAATGTCGTGAAAAAGCTTCAAAATGCTGGACATCACGTTGCGATTTCAACAGGACGAGCACCATTTATGTTTAAGGAGCTGCGAGAACGGTTAAACATTCATTCGTTTGTGAGCTTTAATGGGCAATATGTTGTGTTTGAAGGGAAGGTCATATACGAAAATCCAATAAAAATAGATATATTAAAAAAATTGTTAAGTTATGCGAATGATTCAAAACATCCTTTAATATTTATGAGTGAAGAAGATATGAAAGCAAGTATGGAAGACCATCCATACATCCATGAAAGCATGGGTTCGTTAAAATTCGAGCATCCAGAGTATCATCCAGAATATTTTCATGAGAAAAAAATATATCAAACATTACTCTTTTGTTCAGAAGGAGAAGAAAGTTTGTATCAACATTATGAAGATTTACGGTTTATTCGATGGCATAAATATTCAACAGATATTCTTCCATTAGGTGGTTCAAAAGCAGAAGGGATAAAGAAGTTAATGGAACGTTTACACGTTAAAAAAGAAGATGTCATTGCCTTCGGAGACGGTCTAAATGATGTTGAAATGATTACATTTGCAGGAATAGGCGTTGCAATGGGGAATGCAGTAAAGAGCGTGAAAAACGTTGCTGACTTTATTACAAAACCAGTAGATGAAAATGGCATCGAACATGCCATATACGAGCTAGGGTTATTAGAAAGATAAAGGGCTCAGACTGAGCGCAAACGCTTTTATTCTTTGTTATTTTACCCTCTTCGAATGCTCATTACCGGACTTGGTAACTCCGCTTCTCATCGGGCTCGTGCCTCGAGACATGTGTTTTCATTCAGTCTGAAAAATTCCTTAGAAAAAGACTTTGTCTACAAACTAAAGGGCTGTCGATAGAACAGCCCTTTCTTACAAGTTAAAAGTTTGTTAAATCAACTACTCAATTGGAATTGCGTTTTCTGGAACTTTAAATGGATTTTCTTGATCAATGTGGTCATAAAACATAATTCCATTTAAATGATCAATTTCATGCTGGAAAACGATCGAAAGCAATCCTTTTAAACGTAAATCAACCTCATTTCCATCGATGTCCGTTGCTTTAACGCGAATTCGTGCATATCTTGGAACATAGCCAGGTATGGACCGATCAACAGATAAACAACCTTCTCCGCTTGTTAAGTAGCTTCGTTCAACAGAATGGCTGACAATTTTAGGATTAAACAAGGCATATGTATGTTGCTTTCCTTTTTCATCTTCGACATGAACAGCAATCATTCTTTTTGATATATTAATTTGTGGAGCGGCTAAACCAATTCCAGGTCGCAAATCATATTTTTCCGCTAGTTCAGGATCTTGGCTATTTTTTAAATACTCCACCATCTCCTGCAAAATTTGTTTATCTTCATCTGATGCAGGGAGAGGCACCTCTTTTGCGGTTTGACGAAGTGTTGGGTGACCGTCTCGAATAATATCTTTCATCGTAATCATGTTATAATCCACTCCTCTTCAAGCTCATTACACATAAGTCAAATTATACTGAATTTAAGAATATAATAAAAGAATTGCCCGCTGGATGCGAGCAAGAAAATAAAATTGTAAAAAGTTTGTTTTAACACAAGTAGGCTGCACCTACGATAATTAATAAAATAAACAAGACAACAATTAATACAAATGTTCGGTTGTAACCATATGTTGGATAAGCATATCCTGGATAGCGATGCATCATAAATCCCCCTTTTGAGCAAGTTAGGCAAAACATTTACTATACATTATGAAAAGTTCAACATTTTGATTAGACGAATGCCTAATTTACTCATTTTTCTTTCGTGAAGAACATACAATATGTGGAGACAATCCTTGGTGTCGCACATAATTCAATCGAAAAAGATGACATTGATGTCAACAAAGGTTAAAGTAGAAATAGGGGATAAATAAGGGGGATGCTTATATATGAACAATAGATGGTTTCATCTCATTTTTTTGTTCATTTTACTTACAGGGTGTATGTCCCAAAGTCCTGAAAAAAACATCTATTTCATTTTAGAAAATGTTGTTGAGCTTGAAAAACCTTTTAAAGAACAACAAAAACCTATTTCTGAATTAGAGAAAAAAGAGAGTGAAATATATAATCAAATCGTATCATTAAATACGAATGAATTTGAAAAAATTAAACAATTAAGTGAAGAAGCACTTTCTGTCCTCAACGAACTGGAAGATCGAATGAACAAGGAATATAAAAGCATTGTACAGTCGAGAAATGAGTTTTCTAAAATTGGAGATGAGATATCCAAAATTAACGATGAACCATTAAAAACACAAGCCCTTCAACTGCAAAAAACGATGGAAAAACGGTATGATATTTACGAGTCGTTATATTCACATTATATTAAAGCTCTTGAATACAATAAAAAGCTTTATGAAATGTTTCAACAAGAAAACTTATCCCTTAACGAAATAGAAGCACAAATTCAGTTGATTAACGATGCTTATAAGCAAGTAAAAGAAACGATTAAATCATTTAATGAACAAACAAAGCAATACAATGAGGCGAAACTAAAATTTTTTGAAGATGCAGGATTAAATATCGAAAAACAATCTAAATCTACCGCTTTATTACGGTAGTTTTTTTTTATGAATATACAATAATTTCATGTAGTATGTACAAAGGATACCAGCTCCAACACTTTGTTCGGTTCAAGTCACGCCACAGCGTGACAAAGCAAGGGTAAAGCTTGCCTATAACAGTCGAAAAGTTACAATAATGCTCTTTTAGAAAAGGCCTTTTTCTAAAAAACTCGACTTACTTAGTGAAGAAAAAGGTGAACATGATAAATGATTAGATGAGAGGATAGATTATAGGAAGAAAGAAAAAATTTCTTAAAATTTTATTTAACTGTATCTATAATAGTGATACAGTATAACTTGTTGTACTAATACAGTCTAGATAATCATGAAAATATTTTATAAAAATACAAGGAAGTTTAACGTTTACATTAAAAGAAAACAAAGAGATTGACGTAAGCTATGAAAATGTGTAAACTATGAATTGAAGTTGATGTGTACTAATAAATTAAAGATTTTGATTAGTACAGTTTTAAAATGATGGTATCGACTACCATTCTGATCAGGTAAGGGTAAGGATTAGGGTTATTTAATGAAACAGATGTGTCAACCTTTTCATTTTAGGGTAATCTAATGCTATGTATATGGAATCATCTGACTTTTTATTTATGAAGAGAAAGGAAGAGGTGACTTTAATGGCTGCGAAAACAAAAAAAGCTGTTGTTGACAGCAAGAAGCAATTTGAAGCCATTTCAAAGCAGTTTCAAACATTTCAAATTTTAAATGAAAAAGGCGAAGTTGTGAACGAAGCAGCAATGCCTGAATTAACAGATGATCAATTAAAAGAGATCATGAGACGCATGGTGTACACTCGTGTGTTAGACCAACGTTCTATTTCTTTAAACCGACAAGGTCGTTTAGGATTCTATGCACCAACTGCTGGACAAGAAGCTTCGCAAATCGCATCTCATTTTGCACTAGAAAAAGAAGACTTCTTACTACCTGGTTATCGTGATGTTCCACAATTAATATGGCATGGACTTCCTTTATACCAAGCCTTCTTATTCTCTCGTGGTCACTTCCATGGAAATCAAATGCCTGAGGGTGTAAATGCACTTTCGCCACAAATCATCATTGGTGCGCAATACATTCAAGCAGCAGGCGTTGCACTAGGTATGAAAAAACGCGGTAAAAAAGCAGTTGCCGTTACTTACACAGGTGATGGCGGTACTTCACAAGGTGATTTCTATGAAGGTATTAACTTTGCAGGTGCTTTCAAAGCTCCAGCAATCTTTATCGTTCAAAACAACCGCTTTGCAATTTCAACACCAGTTGAAGTTCAATCAGCAGCAGAAACATTAGCGCAAAAAGCGGTCGCCGCTGGTATTCCTGGCGTTCAAGTTGACGGTATGGATCCACTTGCTGTATATGCTGCTGTTCGCGAAGCTCGCGAGCGTGCGATTAATGGAGAAGGTCCAACATTAATTGAAACGCTTTGCTATCGCTATGGTCCACACACAATGGCTGGTGATGACCCAACTCGCTACCGTTCTAAAGACCTTGATAATGAATGGGAAGCAAAAGATCCGCTTGTTCGTTTCCGCAAGTTCTTAGAGGCAAAAGGATTATGGAGTGAAGAAGAAGAAAGCAAAGTAATCGAACAAGCGAAAGAGGATATTAAAGAAGCAATTAAAAAAGCGGATGAAACGCCAAAACAAAAAGTGACGGAATTAATTAAAATTATGCATGAAGAAGGCAACTGGCCTTATAACTTACAAGAGCAATATGAAATTTATAAAGAGAAGGAGTCGAAGTAAGCCATGGCGCAAATGACAATGATTCAAGCAATCACTGATGCGTTGCGTACTGAATTAAAAAATGATGAAAACGTATTAGTGTTCGGTGAAGACGTTGGTGTAAACGGCGGTGTTTTCCGAGCTACAGAAGGATTACAAAAAGAGTTCGGTGAAGATCGTGTATTTGATACACCATTAGCTGAATCCGGAATTGGTGGACTTGCGATCGGTCTTGGTTTACAAGGATTCCGTCCAGTTGCGGAAATTCAGTTCTTCGGATTTGTTTATGAAGTAATGGATGCCATCTCTGGACAAATGGCTCGGATGCGCTATCGTTCTGGTGGACGTTGGCATGCACCAATTACGATTCGTTCACCATTCGGTGGCGGAGTTCACACACCAGAATTACACGCTGATAGCTTAGAAGGTCTTATGGCCCAACAACCTGGTTTAAAAGTAGTCATTCCTTCTACACCTTATGACGCAAAAGGTTTATTAATTTCAGCGATTCGTGATAACGATCCTGTTATTTTCTTAGAACATATGAAGCTTTACCGTTCCTTCCGTCAAGAAGTACCAGAAGAAGAATATACAATTCCAATCGGTAAAGCAGATATTAAACGTGAAGGTAAAGACATTACCATTATTGCGTACGGTGCTATGGTACATGAGTCATTAAAGGCAGCAGAAGAATTAGAAAAAGAAGGTGTATCGGCTGAAGTAATCGACTTGCGTACAGTAAGCCCACTTGATATTGAAACAATTATCACATCCGTTGAAAAAACAAATCGTGCGATTGTTGTACAAGAAGCACAAAAACAAGCAGGTATTGCAGCAAACGTTGTAGCGGAAATTAATGATCGTGCCATCTTGAGCTTAGAAGCGCCTGTGTTACGGGTTACAGCACCAGATACGGTCTATCCATTCTCTTCAGCTGAAAGCGTTTGGCTTCCAAACTATAAAGATGTATTGGAAACAGCGAAAAAAGTATTAAACTTCTAATAATGCAATGAATCATTGTAGAAAGAAATCAGTTTAAACTGATTTCTTTCTCAAATATTAAATAAGCACGGATCATCAAGAGTTAGAAATGCGAATTTTACGAGGAGGTCGAAAGCCGTGGCATTTGAATTTAAATTGCCGGACATCGGTGAAGGTATTCATGAAGGTGAAATTGTCAAATGGTTTGTTAAACCAGGGGATGAAGTAAACGAAGATGATGTATTAGCAGAAGTACAAAATGATAAAGCAGTTGTAGAAATCCCTTCTCCTGTAAAAGGAAAAGTATTAGAATTAAAAGTGAGCGAAGGGGAAGTTGCAACAGTCGGTCAAGTCATTGTAACTTTTGATGCACCAGGTTATGAAAACCTTCAATTTAAAGGTGAAGACCATCAAGAACCACCTGCACAAGAGGAACAAAAAGATGAGCCTAAAGCGGAAGAAAAATTGAAAGAAGCAGAGGCGGAAGTGGAAGTAGATCCAAATCGCCGCATTATTGCAATGCCTTCTGTACGAAAATACGCCCGCGAAAAAGGCGTTGATATTCGTCAAGTAACAGGTTCTGGGAAAAACGGCCGTATTTTAAAAGAAGACATCGATGCCTTCTTAAATGGAGGAAAAGCTCAAGCTGCAGCACAGCAAGATGAAGCAAAAGTTGAAAGAGAAGAAAAACAAGCGCAAGAAACAAAACAACAAGCTCCTATCGTTCTTGAAGGCGAATTCCCAGAAACTCGGGAGAAAATGAGCGGAATTCGTAAAGCGATTGCTAAAGCAATGGTCAACTCCAAACATACTGCTCCACACGTAACATTAATGGATGAAGTCGACGTAACAGAGCTTGTTGCCCATCGTAAGAAATTTAAAGCAGTTGCGGCTGAACAAGGCATTAAGTTAACATATTTACCATATGTTGTGAAGTCGTTAACTTCAGCGCTTAAAAAATATCCAGTACTGAATACATCCATCGATGATGCAACAGATGAAATCATTCAAAAGCATTACTATAACATCGGGATTGCTGCTGATACTGAAAAAGGTTTATTAGTACCTGTCGTTAAACATGCTGATCGTAAATCTATTTTTGAAATTTCTAATGAAATTAATGAACTTGCAACAAAAGCTCGTGAAGGCAAGCTTCTTCCAAATGAAATGAAAGGTGCATCATGTACAATTACAAATATCGGATCTGCTGGTGGTCAATGGTTTACTCCAGTTATTAACCATCCAGAAGTAGCGATCTTAGGTATCGGTCGAATTCAAGAAAAAGCGATCGTGAAGGATGGCGAAATTGTGGCTGCTCCTGTTTTAGCGTTATCTTTAAGCTTTGACCATCGAATGATCGACGGTGCAACTGCTCAAAATGCGCTTAACCATATTAAGCGCTTGCTTAACGACCCACAATTATTATTAATGGAGGCGTAATCAATGGTAGTAGGAGATTTCCCAATTGAAACTGATACGATAGTGATTGGGGCTGGTCCTGGCGGATACGTTGCAGCGATCCGCGCAGCTCAATTAGGTCAAAAAGTAACAATTGTTGAAAAAGGAAATTTAGGTGGCGTGTGCTTAAATGTTGGATGTATCCCTTCAAAAGCGCTCATTAATGCTGGTCATCGTTATGAAGAAGCAAAAAGCTCAGAGCATATGGGGATCAAAGCAGAAAATGTAACGGTAGATTTCACAAAAGTTCAAGAGTGGAAAGAAAGCATTGTCAAAAAATTGACTAGTGGAGTAGAAGGCTTATTAAAAGGAAATAAAGTTGAAATTGTAAAAGGCGAAGCATATTTTGTTGATGCGAATACAATTCGTGTTATGGATGAGAATTCTGCACAAACTTATAAATTTAAAAATGCTATTATTGCAACTGGTTCACGTCCAATTGAACTGCCAACATTCAAATTTTCAGATCGTGTGATCGACTCAACTGGTGCCCTAAACTTAAAAGAAGTTCCGAAAAAAATGGTGATCATCGGGGGCGGGGTCATCGGTGTTGAACTTGGTACTGCCTATGCTAACTTTGGAACAAAGGTTGTTATTGTAGAAGGCGCAGACGAAATCATCCCAGGATTTGAAAAACAAATGTCTGCACTTGTGAAACGCAACTTAAAGAAAAAAGGCGTGGAAGTCCATACGAAAGCGATGGCTAAAGGTGTAGAAGAAACAAAAGACGGCGTAAAAGTTACCTTTGAAGTAAAAGGTGAGGAACAAGTAGTAGAAGCAGATTACGTATTAGTTACCGTTGGCCGTCGCCCGAACACGGACGAGCTTGGACTTGAGCAAGTAGGTATCGAAATGACAGAACGCGGTTTAATTAAAATTGATAAACAATGCCGTACAAGTGTACCAAACATTTATGCTATTGGTGACATAGTTGAAGGTCCTGCGCTTGCACATAAAGCTTCCTATGAAGGAAAAATTGCAGCTGAGGCGATTTCTGGTCATCCGTCAGAAATTGATTATACGGCCATTCCAGCTGTAGTCTTCTCTGAGCCTGAACTTGCTTCAGTCGGATATACGGAAAAACAAGCAAAAGACGATGGCATTGAAGTCATTGCAGCGAAATTCCCATTTGCTGCTAACGGCCGTGCCCTATCTCTTAACGCTACTGATGGATTCATGAAGCTAGTCACTCGTAAAGAAGATGGTTTAGTCATCGGTGCACAAATTGCTGGTCCGAATGCCTCTGACATGATTGCTGAACTTGGATTGGCGATCGAAGCAGGCATGACAGCAGAAGATATTGCCTTAACGATTCATGCACATCCAACACTTGGTGAAATTACAATGGAAGCTGCTGAAGTAGCGATTGGAACACCAGTTCACATTATCAAATAATTATCGTTTTTGAACCTCCCGTTGTTGACGGGGGGTTTTATCAGTTTCTTTTGCCTTAAGATTCGAAAAAGTGCTCAAAAAAAGGTCAAACTTTTCGCTCATCTTATTGTACTAACACTTTTAATATGAAAAAATAGTTTTAAAAGAGCGATTATTTTTGCAACAATACATATGAAAATAGAAAAAGAAAAGAGTATTACACGGACACCATTTTGACAACATATCATATTGGCATGAATATGAAGGAGGGAATAGGATGACCGCTGAAACCAAATCCAAACAAATTATTGAACAAACTGAAAAGTATGGTGCAAAAAACTATCACCCGCTGCCAATCGTAATATCACAAGCAGAAGGGGTATGGGTTTATGATCCGGAAGGTAATCAATATATGGATATGTTAAGTGCCTATTCTGCCGTTAACCAAGGACACCGTCATCCAAAAATTATTCAAGCACTAAAAGATCAAGCAGATAAAATTACACTGACATCAAGAGCATTTCATAATGATCAATTAGGTCCATGGTATGAAAAGGTGGCAAATATTACAAATAAAGAGATGATCCTGCCAATGAATACAGGTGCAGAAGCCGTAGAAACAGCCATTAAGGCGGCTAGGCGTTGGGCATATGATATAAAAGGTGTAAAAGAAAATCAAGCCGAAATCATTGTTTGCGAAGGAAATTTTCACGGACGTACAATGGCGGCCATTTCTCTTTCAACTGAGACGGAATATAAACGTGGTTTTGGACCATTGCTTCCTGGCATTAAACATATTCCATATGGAGATGTAAATGCTCTAAAAGAAGCGATTACCGAAAATACAGCGGCCTTTTTACTTGAACCGATTCAAGGAGAAGCTGGAATCAACATTCCCCCGGAAGGATTTTTAAAGGAGGCTTACGAAATATGTAAACGTGAAGACGTCCTCTTTATTGCTGATGAAATCCAATCTGGTTTAGGTCGCTCCGGCAAAATGTTTGCTTGTGATTGGGAAAGTGTTGAACCAGATATGTATATTTTAGGAAAAGCATTAGGTGGAGGAGTATTTCCGATATCTTGTGTTGCGGCAAATAAAGAAATTTTAGGCGTATTTAATCCTGGCTCACACGGTTCGACATTTGGTGGAAATCCGCTTGCATGTGCCGTGTCAATGGCTGCTCTGGAAGTAATTGAAGAGGAAATGTTACCTGAACGGGCTTTAGAGCTGGGAAATTATTTTATGAAGAAGTTAAAACAAATCGAAAATCCAGAGATCAAAGAAGTGAGAGGAAAAGGACTGTTCATCGGAATCGAGCTTGGTACACATGCACGTCCATTTTGTGAACGTTTAAAAGATGAAGGATTACTATGTAAAGAAACCCATGATACCGTTATTCGTTTTGCACCACCGTTAGTCATTACGAAAGAAGAATTAAATTGGGCTTACGAAAAGATCCGAAAAGTGCTTTCAAAATAAATGGATTAATACTTTCGTTCATGAGCTTACTCATGAATGGAAGTATTTTTATATGGACTAATCAAAAACTGAGATTACATCGCCAAAACTATGATTATTCTGACAACGCTTTTGTCAATGGCAGGACAATCTCGTCTTTACTTTCAACAGGACCTTTTATATGGACAATAATTTTATTATTTTCGACGACTACAAGTGATGGGTATGTTTTAATATCAAAAGGTGGGTGGTCTGTTTGCTTCCGGTAAAACACCTTCATATTTTGGATCTCTCTTGGAAAATCATGTTTTAAATCAAGTAAAGCATCGTAATAAACAGCTTCTTCATGGATTGAACGGTCATCCGAAAAAAATACAATTTGGCGATCGTCAAATTGTATGGCCTTCAACTTATCATTTTTTGAATACGGACTACATGAAGAAAGTAATAGTACGATAAAAAGGGCGACAGTGACCTTTTGCACCCTTTCCCCACCTCTTTCATTGACCATTTCAATGCTGCAAAAAATATAGTTTAGTAAGAACGAACCAAATATTTTATGGATATTTTATCATATTTACTGTGTTTTCCAATGATTATTGCTAATTTGTTACATAATTGAAAAATATTTTGGATGATTTCGGCATAAGATGTAAAAAAATAAGTACATAAACCGAACAAATGAAATGTAGGGGATTCGTATGGAGGGAAAATGGGCGGTTGTCCTATTTTTTCACAGTATATTGTGGAGTGCTTTTACGGTTATTGTATCGTTTTCTGGCAAAGATATTTTGTTTGCGAAAATGATGATATGGGTCATTTTCTTCTTTATTGCCTATCAAATATCGAGCTGCATACTGCATGTACGCAAATATGCCTTCCTTTTTACAAGCGTATTTATGATCATATTTTTTATGGGGCAGCAATTGTATATGTTACTGTTTGCATAAAAAATTAGGGCAGCTATGTCAACTGCCCTTTTTTCCAACATATTAGAGTATTAGTCTTTTTCTTTTTGGACCACTTTGTATTGGACAATATTTTCGTTTTGTAACGATTTTACTAAGGAGAACACCGTTAAAATCATAATAACAGCAAATGGTAATGCGGCAATAATGGAGGCTCTTTGTAACGCTTCTAATCCGCCAGTATAAAGTAAAATCGCAGCTGCACCTGACTGGATAATTCCCCAAATAAACTTGATTGAGCTAGATGGATTTAAGTTTCCATTCGTCGTCTGCATTCCTAAAACGAATGTAGCAGAATCTGCAGAAGTGATAAAGAATGTACTAATTAATAAAATTGCAAGACCTGATGTAACACGGGCTAATGGATATTTTTCAAGGACAGCAAATAAAGCGACCTCCATCCCTTTTTCATTCATAATCTCTAAAATTGGTTCATTGTTAAAATGTTCCAAAAAGATAGAAGAACCCCCAAATACAGAAAACCATAACGCACCGAAAATCGTTGGGACAGCTAATACGCCGATAATAAATTCACGAATAGTTCTTCCTTTTGAGACACGGGCAATAAATGTTCCGACAAAAGGAGCCCATGCAATCCACCATGCCCAATAGAAAATGGTCCAATCTTGTACCCAAGTGTTGTCCGTATGAAATGGAGTCATGCGAAAACTCATCGATGGCAAGTTTTGAATGTAAGATCCTAGTGTTGTCGTAAATAAATCCATAATAAAATTTGTCGGACCTGCAAATAGTAAAAAGATTAATAAGGAAATCGCTAATATAACATTTATATTACTTAAGTATTTAATTCCTCTGTTTAAACCAGTTTGGGCAGATAACATAAATAATAACGTTACGATCACAATAATGATTAATTGAGTAGTAAAGTTATTTTCGATCCCTGGTATTAAATAGGAAAATCCACCACTAATTTGGATCGCACCTAAGCCCAACGATGTCGCAACTCCAAAAACAGTTGCAAAAACTGCAATAAAATTGATGATGATCCCGAGTTTACCATCAACTCGATCGCCAAAAAGAGGTCTTAATATATTGCTGACGACACCATTTTCTTCTTTACGAAAAGTAAAGTAGGCTAAAGCTAAGGCAATAACCGCGTAAATTCCCCAAGGATGTAAACCCCAATGGAAAAAAGCATAACGGAGAGCGAGCTTGGCAGAATCATCTGTCAATCCTTCGCCGATTGGAGGAGCAGAGTAGTGGTACATCGGTTCAGCAACACCCCAGAAAACAAGACCAATTCCCATCCCTGCACTAAATAACATCGCAAACCATGTTAAGTTTGAGTATTCGGGCTTAGAATTTTCTGGCCCTAGCTTAATCGATCCATACTTTGAAAAAATCAGTCCAATTGAAAAAATTAAAAAAAACGTTGCGGTTAATAAATAAAACCAGCCAAACTTTTCAATAATAAAGCCATGTAAAAATAAGGTGACATTGTCTAAATTCCATTTAGGTAATAGGAAATCAGGAATCGATCCCCAAATGATAAATAAGAATGAGACAATGACAGACAAAATGAATACAGGTGAAAATTTTCTCATCATATTTAGCTAATACCTCCTATTCTATTTTTGTCGAAATGACGACGCTTTTTAGTGTAACATTTCCTTTCTTATTCGTGAAGGAAAAACCTTGTAAAAAGTAGTGTATAGGCTTTCATTATTTATCATTTCCATTTATTGGTTGTATGAACAAAAAGAATAAAGTACTATTAAGTATTTTATTTGTAATTTCTAACAGATCTCCTCATGTTATTAATGGAAAATGATTACATAACTACATTTTCGATTATTTAACATTATTTTTAATTGTGTTATACAATTAACACTTGACGAATAAAATATGACATATTATTATATAAATAACAAACAATAAATCGCTTTCAAATAAATATATACAGTTCCATTTAAAAAATTATGGAAAAGGGGAATGAACGTGGGAACGATTGTTTGTCAACACTGTAATCATACGATCGGTTTTTTTGAAGATGAAAAAGTAACAACTTTATATGGAAAATGTGATCAATGCGATTGCAAACATGAAAAGAAATTTCAAAAAAAATAAGCTCGATTCGTATCACGATGGGGGATTTAACTGAGGGGTATAAGATCATAATAAAAGCATGTGCTTCTAGCACATGCTTTTTCTGTAAAAATAAACAACCTTTAGAAGATGTTTTATTTAATCGCTTTATGCTCTTTTATCACACGTAAATATTGAAGAGTTGGATCTTCTGGTCCTTGTACCGGTAATCCTGCTTCTAAATTTTTCTTAATATACGTTAAATTTTCTTCGGTAATAATTTCACCTGGAATAAAGATTGGAATCCCTGGTGGGTATACCATAACAAATTCAGCAATAATCCTTCCTGCTGACTCTTCGAATGGTACAACCTCTGTTTCTGAGTAAAAGGCATCACGTGGTGATAAAGCTAAAACTGGTATATTTGGAAGTAAAACAGAGGGTTTCACCGATTGATCCGCTTGATGTTTAAAATGATCAGAAAGGTCTTTTAATGCTTTCACTAAAATAGATGTTTCATACTCAGTATCACCAGGTGTAATGATACAAAGAATGTTGTATAAATCGGAAAGCTCTACTTCAATTTGATAATTCTCTCTGAGCCATACTTCAACATCATAGCCAGTTAAGCCAAGTTCTTTAACGGAAATGATTAATTTGGTCGGATCATAATCAAATGTTGCCATCGTACCGAGAATTTCTTCCCCAACACAATATAGATGGTCAATTTCATTAATTTCTTTTCGTGTTTGATTTGCTAATTTAATCGCTTTTTCTATTAAATCATGACCTTCTATTGCAAGCTGCTTTCTAGCTGTATCCAATGAAGCGAGCAATAAATACGAAGTGGATGTGGTCGTTAACATACTTAATATAGCTTGAACTCTGTGAGCTGAAACAAGACCTTCTTTTACATTTAATACAGAACTCTGCGTCATCGATCCACCTAGCTTATGAACGCTTGTTGCAGACATATCAGCACCTGCCTGCATAGCTGAAAGCGGAAGGTCCTCGTGGAAATGAATGTGAACTCCATGCGCCTCATCTACTAATACTGGTATGTTATATGAGTGTGCAAGGTCAACGATCTGTTTTAAATCTGCACAAATTCCAAAATAGGTTGGGTTGATGACGAGAAGGCCTTTTGCATCAGGGTTTTGTTCAAGTGCTTTTTTTACGGAATCTGTCGTGATCCCATGTGAAATGCCTAAATTTTTATCGACTTCTGGATGGATAAAAACAGGCACTGCACCTGAAAATACAATGGCAGACATAACAGATTTATGGACATTTCTCGGTACAATAATTTTATCGCCAGGTCCGCAAACAGCCATCACCATTGTCATAATAGCACCGCTCGTACCTTGTACAGAGAAAAATGTATAATCAGCACCAAACGCTTCAGCTGCAAGCTCTTGCGCTTCTTTTATAATGCCGTGTGGAGAATGGAGGTCATCTAATGGACCGATATTAATCTGGTCCATCGCTAAAGCATTGTGGCCAATAAATTCACGGAATTCAGGAGATGTCCCTGCTCCTTTTTTATGTCCAGGTATATGAAATTGGATTGGTTTTTTTTCAATGTGCTTAAGAAGTCCAGTAAACAATGGTGTTTGATGTTGTGACAATTGTTTTTCCCACCTTTATGATGAATGAATATCACTAGTAAACATAAAACAAATGAATTATAGCACTTTCCCTATCTTTTGCAAAGATTATTTTTTGAACAAACAAATAGTTAAATTGGTGAAATTTTTCCTCAACAGAGACGGTTCATTTCGTTGTAGTCATAAAAGGAATATATTGATAAAATAATAAAAGCTTGCTTGCGTTTTCGCTTAGGTTATGAGGAAAGCACCTTCTCAATCTTAAAGGGTGCACAATTTGATCGATACTGGAGTGGTTGTGATGAAATATTCTTATCCATTTTCATTAGACTGGACGACACAAGAAATTATTGATGTCATTAAGTTTTTTGAATGCATTGAAAAAGCTTATGAAAGCGGGATTAAAAGAGAAGATATGCTACAGGCTTATCGGCGTTTTAAAGAAATTGTTCCTAGTAAATCAGAAGAAAAAAAGATGTTTAAAGAATTTCAAGAAGTTAGTGGATATTCGTCTTATCATGTTGTAAAAAAAACACGGGATTCACATGATGGAGAATTCATTGACTTTCGCCCCCATAATAAAGGCTAAGGTATGCTCTATTATAGATTATTATTGAAAAGTAGCTGGCTTTTGCCAGCTACTTTCAATATGTAAATTAAATATTTCTTTATGAACCCATATACTTGTCATAACGAATAAACCTTTTTAGACAGTTGGTATAAAGGCAGCAATGTTTTAAAAGTATTTTCAATTAGCATTATAAACTCTTTTTTTGAAAGGTTTATCATTTCATCTCTCGGTATATTGACTCCACATAATAATTCCGCCTTTTTCACATTTATTAGACGCTCAATCATTGTTTGCAACTCATTCTCCGTTAATTCCCCATGTTTTTTTATTTCTGGTTTCGTATGATCAATCGACCATACAAAGTGGTCTGGTATTTCTTTCATAATGGAAGCAAGATGATTTTTTAATTCCTTTCCAAATTCCTGTTTAATCGGGCATTCATAAATAACAGCAAACCAAATAAACACATGTGTTTTCCATAGTCCGATTTGAAAATGAGGAAGTTTTTTGTATCCGCGTTTATTACTAGCAAACGCCACCCATGTATCATCAGGTGGGTTAACGGAACGTCTAGCATGCTTTGCCACATGTGGGAATATTTCTTCACCTGTTAAAGTTGTTAAAAATCCGGAAAAATGCTGCCCATACGCTTCTAATTTAGGTCGGATGATTCGTTTTATTGCGTCCATTCGTGCATCAAGACCCTCAACTTCTAACACGGCAAAATCTTCTTGTTGAAAAGGGGTTAATGGACCCATATATATCCTCCCTCTATAAATGTTGATATATCAACGGTTGTAGCCGTTTCAGGGGTGTCAAAAAAATATTTTTCGACAAAATTCCTAACATTATTTCTTA